>JANODS010000611.1:0-6035 GCA_031412835.1 Acidobacteriota bacterium
CCCCCCGCGAACGCGGCCGCTACAACATCGTCGCCCTCGCCGTCCAAGCCCCCTCCCGCCTCGGCCTCTGGGAACCCCGCCGCCGCTTCACCCCCATCGCTGAAATCCGCGTTTACCCCCGCGTCCGCGGCTCCCAGGAAATGAAAACCCTCACCCGCGCCCTCTCTGGCTCCCGCCACATCCGCCAAGTCGGCCGCGGCCGCGAGTTCGAAAAACTCCGCGAGTATTCCCCCGGAGACAGCTTTCAAGACGTCCACTGGAAAGCCACCGCCCGCCGAGGCGCCCCCATCACCCGCACCTATCAAATCGAACGCACCCAGGAAGTCTTCTGCCTCATCGATTGCGGCCGCCTCCAGTCCCGCCGCCAAGCAGGCCAAACCGTCCTCGATTGGTCCCTCACCGCCGCTCTTCACCTCGCCCTCGCCGCCGATCGCCAAGGCGACCGCCTCGGCCTCCTCGCCTTCAGCGACCGTGTCCACGGCTTCGTCCGCCCCAGCAACGGCGCCGCCCACTTCGCCGCCTGCCAGGAAATGCTCTACCCCCTCCGCCCCAGCCTCGCCGTCACCGACTTCGCCGAAGCCGCCACCTACCTCCGCGCCCGACTCCCCCGCCGTGCCCTCGTCATCATCTTCACCGCCCTCGACGACCGCGCCTCCGCCGAACCCTTCGCCCGCGCCGCCCGCCTCCTCGCTCAACGCCATCTCGTCGCCGTCGTCGCCGCCCGTCCCCCCGGCTCCGCCCCCCTCTTCAGCGGCCCCGAACCCGCCGACGACGAAGCGATCTATAGCAATTTGGGCGGCCATCTCGTCTGGCGCGGCCTCCGCCAACTCCAACTCGATCTCGGCCATCAAGGCATCCGCCTCGCCTTCGAAGAGCCCAACGAAATGGGCCTCCGCGCCCTGACAATGTACGAAGAAATCCGCCAAAGGCAACTCGTATGATCCTCGATCTCGACCGCTTCGTCCGCGACGGCGAACCCCTCTGGCAAGCCCTCGATCAGCAACTCACCCATCTCGAAAAACATCCCTACTCCACCGTCGGCGTCCCCGAGGTCGAACGCCTCCACGCCCTCTACCAACGCGCCTCCTCCGACCTCCTCCGCGTCCGCGCCCTCCACTCCGAAGCCCGCCTCCGCAACTACCTCGAAAGCCTCGTCAGCCGCGCCTACACCGCCATCCACGGCGTCACCGAACAACGCCGCTTCGCCCCCCTCGCCTGGCTTCTCCAACGCTTCCCCCGCGCCGTCCGCCGCCACTCCGGAGCCCTCGCCCTCTCCATGGCCCTCTTCTGGGGCGGAGCCGCCCTCGGAGCCATCCTCCTCGTCCTGCTCTTTGAAGACCGCGCCACCCTCTTCCCCTTCGCCGGCCTCGAAGCCAAACCCAGCGAACGCGTCAAACGCGAAACCGTCGAAAGAAGCAAGCGCGTCTCCGAACAAACCGGGCGTTTCTCCGCCCATCTCATCCAAAACAACACCCGCGTCGCCATCTTCACCTTCGCCCTCGGCATGACCTACGGCGTCGGCCCCACCGTCCTCCTCTTCTCGAACGGCGTCTACCTCGGTGCCGTCGCCATGGACTACATCAAGGACGGCCAAACCATCTTTCTCCTCGGCTGGCTCCTGCCCCACGGCGTCATCGAACTCCCCGCCATCATCCTCGCCGGTCAAGCCGCGTTCCTGCTCACCGGAGCCCTCCTCCCCCGCGGTCGCCGCTCCCCCCTCTCCCAACGCCTCCGCGAAATCTCCCCCGACGCCCTCGCCATCATGGGCGGCGTCGCCGTCATGCTCCTCTGGGCCGGCATCGTCGAATCGTTCTTCTCCCAGTATCACGAACCCGTCATTCCGTATGCGGTCAAAATCGCCTTCGGCGTCGGCGAACTCGCCGCCTTCCTCGCCTTCCTCCAACTAGCGGGCCGCCATGCCCAAGGCCCCCATGAAAGCTGACGGCCTCGAAATCTATACCCCCGAAGGCGTCCCCTTCTCCATCCCCCTCGCTGGCGCCGGCTCCCGCCTCGTCGCCCTAGTCGTTGACCTCCTCGCCATCGTCGCCCTCGGCACGCTCGTCTTCTCCGTCCTCAAGGCCTTCGAAGCCGCCGCCCCCGATGCCATCGGCGGCCTCCTCACCCTCGCCTATTTCGTCCTCTCCACCGCCTACGGCATGGTCCTCGAAATCTGGTGGAACGGCCAAACCCTCGGCAAACGCCTCCTCGGCCTCCGCGTCATGGACCGCCACGCCCGCCCCGCCACCGCCACCCAGATCGTCATCCGGAATCTCCTGCGGCCCGTCGACTCCCTTCCCGTCTTCTACCTCGCGGGCGCCGCCTCCTGCTGGCTCACCCGTCATCGCCAACGCCTCGGCGATCTCGCCGCCGGCACCGTCGTCGTCCGCACGCAGGAATCTCTCCGCGCTGACTGGAGCCAACTCACCCGCGCCAAGTTCAACTCCCTCCGCGAACACCCCGCCCTCGCCGCCCGCCTCCGCCAACGTACCAGCCCGGAGCTCGCCGCCCTCGCCCTCGATGCCGTCCTCCGCCGCGAAGAACTCTCGCCCGTCGCCCGCCTCGAAGTCTTCGCCGCCCTCGCCACCCGACTCCGAACCTTAGTCGAGTTCCCCGCCCACGCCGTCGAGTCCCTCTCCGACGAACAATACGTCCACCGCGCCGTCGAAGTGCTCTATAGCACTTCCGCCTCGGCCTAACTGAAAAGCTTCTTCGCCAACGCGTCCGTCCCGCCCACAATCGTCGGCCGCTCCGCCCGCCCGTTGTGTTGATACGTCAACTGCAAATGGTCCAGCCCCAAGCCCTGCAAGATCGCCGCGTGAATATCATGCACGTGGAACGGATCCTCCACCGCCCGAAACCCTAACTCATCCGTCGTCCCAATCGTCTGCCCGCCCTTCACCCCGCCCCCGGCAAACCACATCGAAAAACCCCACGGATTATGATCCCGACCGTTCCCCTTCTCATTGAACGGCGTCCTTCCAAACTCCCCGCCCCACACCACCAGCGTATCCTCCAACAACCCCCGCTGCTTCAAATCCGTCAGCAACCCGGCAATCGGCTTATCCGACACCCGGCACCACTTCCCATGGTTCCCTTCAATGTTCGAATGCGCGTCCCATCCCGACCCCGACCCGCAATACAACTCCACAAATCGCACCCCCCGCTCCACCAGCCGACGCGCCTGCAAACAGTTCTGCCCAAACTGCCGCGTCGCTTCCTCATCCATCCCGTACAACGCCTTCGTCGCCGCCGTCTCCTGTCGCAAATCTACCGCCTCGGCCCCCGCCGACTGCATCTCGTAAGCCAACTCAAACGACCGGATCCGCGCCTCCAGATCCGTGTCCTCCGCCTTATCCGCCCCGAACCCTTCGTTCAGCTTTCTCAAAAACGAAAGCTGATTCAGTTGCCGCTCCGTCGTCACATCCTTCGGTCGACCCAAGTTCAAAATCGGCGTCTCGCCCTGCCGGAACTGCGTCCCCTGATAGGTCGCCGCTAAAAACCCACTGCTCCAGTTCTTCGGTCCGCCCACCACTTCCCGGTCATCCAGCAACACCACAAACGTCGGCAAATTCTTGTTCGCCGAACCCAGCCCGTAGGTCACCCAAGCGCCCAACGACGGCCGCCCCGCCAAAATGTCACCCGTGTTCATCTGGCAAACCGAACCCACATGGTTCAGCCCGTTCGCCCAGCAACTCCGCACCACCGCCATGTCATCCACGTGCTTCGCAATCTCCGGATACCAATCCGAAACCCACGTCCCCGCTTGCCCATGCTGCTTCCATTTCCGCGGCGACGCCATCAACGTATTGCTGCCCGTCCCCATCGCCGTGATGATCTTCCCAAAGCTGGCCGGCATCTTCTGCCCGTCCATCTCGTTCAATTTCGGCTTCGGGTCGAACAGGTCGATATGGCTCGGCCCCCCTTCCATGAACAACCAAATCACGTTCTTGGCCTTCGGCACCAAGTGGCCCTTCTTCGGTGCCAACGGGTCCGCATTCGGCTTCGCCCCCTCCGCCACCATCGCGGACAAGGCCATCCCGGCCAAGCCGCTCCCGGCCTTCGAGAAAAAGTCCCGGCGCGATTGCACCGACCAATTGTGGGCAAGCTTGCGATGCATGTTAGTTCAGGTAAAGGAATTCGTTACTACTCAAAAGCATGTGGCAAAGGTCGACAAACGCCGTCTTCTCATCGCCCGTAATCTTCGTCTGCGCCGCTAGAAAATCAGCCGCCGCCGTCCGCTCGTCGGCCCGCGGCGTCCGGTTATACGCTAGCTTCCAAGCCCGGTCAAACAACGCATCCCGGCTCACGCCCTGGTCGTTCTGCAACCGTTCCGCAAAGCTCCGCGACCAATCATTCACCATCGCCGAATTCATCAGTTCCAACGACTGCGCCGGCGACACCGTACTGTTCCGCCGCGCACAGCTCTCGTGCGTATCCGGCATATCAAACGCCTCAAACATCGGATACCGCGTATTCCGCCGCACAAACACATAAATTGATCGCCGATCCGCGTTCTCCCGCGACTCGTTCTTCTTCCAACCGCCCCGCGTCTCCACCCCCGCCGGCAACGGCGGAAATACGCTCGGCCCATACAGCGCCGGGTTCAGCCGACCACTCGTCGCCAGCATCGAATCGCGAATCACTTCCCCTTCCAACCGCCGACGAGGAAACCGCCACAAATACTTGTTCTCCGGGTCCACCTTCGCCGCCGACTCGTTGAACGACGAAGACTGCTGCCACACCGACGACAGCATGATCGTCTTATGCAGCTTCTTCAAGCTCCATCCGCCGTCCACAAACTGCGCCGTCAAATGGTCCAGCAACGGCAGGTTCGTCGGCCGTTCTCCCATTAACCCAAGATCACTCGGCGTCCCGGCAATGCCTGTCCCAAAGTGGTAATGCCAAACCCGGTTCACAATCACCCGCGTGCTCAACGGATTATTCCCATCCGCCAACCACTTCGCCAACACGCTCCGCCGACCGGTCGTCTCCGCCCCCGCCACCGTCGGGATCTTCGCGTCCGTCGGGTCCAAAATCGTCAAGAACCCAGGCGCAATCTCTTCCTGCGGATTGTCATGGTTCCCGCCCTTCAGCAGAAACGTCTTCGGCGCTTCCGCCCCGTGGTCCACCATTGCCTGCGCCACCGGCTGCTCGGTCGGCTTCATCCCCTCAAATTCTTTTAAAGAGGCCGCCAACTCCGCATACCGCTTCGCCTCCGCGCCCTTCAACTTCGACGCCGCGTCCTTCTCGCTCACCGTCACCTGCGGCTTCACTTTCATGTACATCTGCCATTGAAACGGATTCCGCTTTTCCGGTGCCATCGCGATCAATTCCTGAATCTCTTCCGGAAACTTTTGGGCCTTATTTGCCAATATCGCCTTCCCCGGCCCTTCCGTCAACGCCGCCATCTCCCGCCGAATCCCGCTCGTCTTCGCGTCCCAAGCGTCATACGACGCCTGCCAACCCTGCCGCTCCGCCGAACTCTGTAGCACCGCATGGTCCTCAATCCGCGTATTGGCGAAAAACGACTGCAGCCGATAGTAATCCTTGTGCAAAATCGGGTCGAACTTGTGGTCATGACAACGGGCGCACCCATACGTCATCCCTAGAAACACGCTCCCCGTCGTATCCGTAATATCGTTCAACAACTCCTGCCGTCGCTGCATGATATTCGCCGCGTTCGATTCATCCGGAAAGTGCCGATTGAACCCCGTCGCCACCAACGCATCTGCATCGCCCGGGTACAACTCATCCCCGGCAATCTGCTCTTTCACAAACCGGTCGTACGGCTTATCCGCATTGAAACTCCGAATCACGTAGTCCCGATACCGCCACACATTTGGACGCGTCTCGTCGCTCTTAAACCCTTCGCTATCGGCATACCGAGCCAAATCCAGCCAATGCCGAGCCCACCGCTCCCCGTAATGCGGCGACGCCAACAGCCGGTCCACCTGCTTCTCAAACGCGTTCGCCGCCCCGTCCGTCAAGAAGGCCTGCGTCTCCTCCGGCGTCGGCGGCAGCCCCGTCAATACTAA
>JANODS010000612.1:0-2567 GCA_031412835.1 Acidobacteriota bacterium
CGGGCGTCGGGCCGGTCGACGATGGTGAAGAGAGTGGTCCAGTTGGCGACGGTTTCGTTGGGGGCGGCGAACTCCCACATGGCGCTCGCTTTTTGATTGTAGGAGGCGAGGCGGTAGGGGCGGCCGAAGAGCGTGACGGGCTCGACGGTGGAGGCCGCGGAGAGGAGGAACGAGCCGAGTAGGATGCCGAGGGGAAGAGCGTTTGAAATCTTCATACCTGGACGGGCGTGAAGGTCGGCGCAAAACGCTCATTGCTTCTTCATTTTTCCTGAGCGCGGATGACGGCGGCGTGGGTGGCGGCGCGGTCGGGCTGGCCGGCTTGGGTCCAGGCGCGGATGAGGAGGTAGTGGATGGCGGGGTCGGGGGTGGTGCCAGCGGGGAGGGTGAGGGCGAGTTCGGCTTCGGCGGCGGCGGGGGCGGGTTCACCCTTTTTGAGGAGCAGGCGGGCTAGTTCGAAGTGGGCGTCGCGGAGGGTCGGGGAGAGTTTGACGGCTTGGCGGAGCCAAGCTTCGCATTCTTCGAGGCGGCCGAGGAGGAGGAGGAGACGGGCACCAGGGAGGAGGGTATCGGCTTGAGGATGGCCGGCGGCGCGTTCGAGGCGGATGGCTTCCTGGTAGAGGGCGAGGGCGTCGGCGGGGGTGCCGACGCTTTCGGTGGAGAGGCCGAGGTAGAGGGCGACGCGGGGGTCCTTGGGGGCGAGTTCGCGGGCCCGGCGGAAGCGGGAGAGGGCTTCCTTCATCTCGTTGTTCATGTAGGCGGTCATGCCGTAGAGGAACTGGGCGTAGGGGGCTTGGGGGTCGACCAAGATGGCGCTCTCGAGGCTGCGGTTGGCGAGGTCGAAGCGGTTGGCGGCCATGGCGAGTTTGGCTTGGAGGGTGAGCGCGGGGATGAGCTTGGGGTCGAGGCGGAGGGCTTCTTCGACGGCGGCGAGGGAGGCGTCGAACTGCTTGGCGACGAAGAGGGCGTTGGCTTTCTCGTAGCTGGCTTGGCCGGGGGAGGCGGCTTGGAGAACAGCGGCGAGGAGGGCGGCGAGGAGGAGCTTCATGGTTGGGCGTCCTCGGTGATGTCGACGATGCGGTCGGCGGCGACGTTGGCTAGCTTTTGGAGGCGGCCGCTGGGCCATTGGATTTCGATGAGGGCGGCGGTGAGTTGGGGGCCGAGGCCGAAGCGGACGAGCGGTTCGGAGGAGCTGGCGTAGCCGACGGCGGTGGTCGCGTGGTTGTAGAGATGGCGGCCGTCGGGGAGGAGCACGTGGACTTTGGCGCCGAGGCCCGGGCGGTTGGAGCGGACGCCGCGGAGGCGGAGGGCGAGCCAGTGGGAGTTGTCGGCGGTGACATTGCGGAAGAGTTTGGCGGGGCCGTTGACGGCGGTGACGACGACGTCGACTCTGCCGTCGTTATCGAAATCGGCGAAGGCGGCGCCGCGATGGGCGGCGGCGGATTGGAAGGTCGGGCCGGCGGTGGAGGAGACGTCTTCGAGACGCTGGCCGGCGTGGTTGCGATAGATGCGGTTGGGGAGGGCGGATTCGCGGCCGAGGTAGCGGTCGAGCTGCATGAGATGAGCGAGGGCGAAGAAGAGGTCTTTCCAGCCGTCGTTGTCGAAGTCGAAGATGCCGAGGCTCCAGCCGGTGAGTTGGCGGGTGCTCATGAGGAGGCCCGAGCGTTGGGCGAAATCTTCGAATCCTTTGCGGCCGCCGAGATTGCGGAAGAGGAGGAAGGAATCGTTGAGAATGCCGGAGACGAGGAGATCGGGTTTGCCATCGTTATCGAGATCGCGGAAGTCAGCTCCCATGCCGGCGATGGCATAGCCGTCGTCGCGGAGGGCGACTCCGGCTTCGAGGCCGATCTCGGTGAATTTGCCACCGCCCCGGTTGTGGAAGAGGAGGCCGCGGACGGAGTCGTTGGCGACGAAGATGTCGGTGAGGCCGTCGCCGTCCATGTCGGCGAAGGAGACGCCCATGCCTTTGCCGATTTGGCGGCCGATGCCGGAGGCGGCGGAGACGTCCGAGAAGGTGCCGTCGTGGTTGTTATGGAAGAGTTGGTTGGGGAGGCCTTGGTAGACGTTGGGATGGCAGTAGTACTGGCGTTCGGGGGTGCCACAGCGGGGTTCGGTAGCGGCGTTCCAGACGACGTAGTTGGCGACGAAGAGATCGAGCCAGCCGTCGTTATCGTAATCGAACCAGCCGGCGGAGACGGCCCATTTTGAGGCGGCGGAGGAGGTGGGCAGGGGGGCTTCGGCGAAGCGGCCGTTGCCGAGGTTTCGGTATAGGGTATTGCCTTTGACGCCGGCGACGAAGAGGTCGGCGAAGCCGTCGTTATCGTAGTCGGCGGTGGCGACGGCCATGGCGTAGCCTTCTCCGGCGAGGTGGGCTTCGGCGGTGACGTCAGTGAAAGTTAGCTTGCAGTTGTTGCGGAAGAGGCGGTTGGAGAACTTGGGGCTGGACTTGCGGAGGGACGGGATGGCGGCGCCGTTTGTGAAGAAGATGTCGGTGCAGCCGTCATTGTTGTAATCGAAGGCGGCGACGCCGCCGAGGGTGAGTTCGATTTGATGGAAGCCGCCGGCTTCGC
>JANODS010000613.1:0-1021 GCA_031412835.1 Acidobacteriota bacterium
AAGGTTGGAGCGGGCTGGGGAGGTGGCAGTGGGGATGATGGCGTGGTGGTCGGAGACCTTGGCGTCGTCGATGAAGCGGTTCGAGAGGGGCCGTTGGCCCGAGCCTTCAGCGATGAGATTGGGGTATTGCGGGGCGATGGCTTTAATGACGGCGGGAAGGCCGACGGCGACGGTTTTGGCGAGATGGCGGGAGTCGGTTCGGGGGTAGGAGATGAGCTTGTGGGACTCGTAAAGAGCTTGGGCGATGTCGAGGGTTTTTTGGGCGCTGTAGCCGTAGAGGCGGTTGGCGTGGCGCTGGAGTTCGGCGAGATCGTAGAAGCCGGGAGGGCCCATGCGCTTGGCTTCGGACTCGATGGAGGCGATTCTGGCTTGGCCGGATTTGGCGCGGGTGACGACGTCTTTGGCGTCATCGGTTTTGGCGGGGAGGCGCTTGGTTTGGTCGAGGGTTTCGCCTTTGGTGGGGGGGCGGAACCAGGTGCCGAGGTACGTGGGTTTGGACTTGACGCCAGTGGGGGAG
The DNA here is from genome assembly GCA_031412835.1 of Acidobacteriota bacterium. Taxonomy (GTDB): domain Bacteria; phylum Acidobacteriota; class Terriglobia; order Bryobacterales; family Bryobacteraceae. Next base: position 518 of record JANODS010000613.1, read on the forward strand.
AAGGTGACGACGACTTCGCGATATTCTTCGGGGACGAAGGCGCGGACGGCGAGTTCGCGTTCAACGATCATGGCGAGGGTGGGGGTTTGGACGCGGCCGACGGAGAGTTCTTCGTTGTAGGCGAGGGAGTAGGCGCGGGAGAGGTTCATGCCGACGAGCCAGTCGGCGCGGGAGCGGCCGCGGGCGGCGTTGCCGAGGCCATCGTAGGCTTGGGCGGATTTGATTTTTTCGAAGCCTTCGCGGATGGCGTCGGGGGTGAGGGAGGAGATCCAGAGGCGGTCGACGGGTTTTTGGGTTTCGGCGGCGTCGTAGATATAGCGGAAGATGAGCTCACCTTCGCGGCCGGCGTCGGTGGCGCAGATGATGCGGTCGACTTTGGGGGAGTTCATGATTTTGCGGAGGGTTTCGAACTGATCCTTCGTTTTGTCGTAGACGACGAGGGGCCAGTTGGCGGGGAGCATGGGGAGGGTGGAGCGCCGCCATTGCTTCCATTCGGGATGGATT
>JANODS010000614.1:0-2333 GCA_031412835.1 Acidobacteriota bacterium
CCGGTGTCGAAGGCTTGGGCTCTTGGGGGAGGAGGGCCCCGGCGCAGGCCAGGAGAGCAAAGAGTAAGCGCATGTTCTATCGTAGATGAATGCAACGCCGAGACCTGTTCAAGAATGTGACTCAGGCAGGCGCCCTTGTAGCCGCTACTTTTCAGAACGATGCTCTATTGCGCGCCCAGACCGCGACGCAGACTACGTTTGGCCGACCCGCCGACTCTGTCGCGGTGGACGAAGATTTCTGGCTGAACATCCGACACGCCTTCACCGTGGACCGGAACCTGATTAATTTGAACAACGGGGGCGTGTCGCCGTCGCCGAAGATCGTGATGGAGACCGAGAAGCGGTATCTCGAGATCTCGAACATGGGGCCCTCGCATTTCATGTGGGGGGTGTTGGGGCCGGAGATTGAGACGGTGCGGCGGCGTTTGGCGCGGTCGTTTGGTTGTGACACCGAGGAGATGGCGATTACACGGAATGCTTCGGAAGCCCTGGAAATCGTGCAATTGGGAATGGATTTGAAGGCGGGCGATGAGGTGTTGACGACGAATCAGGACTATGGCCGGATGATCACGACGTGGGAGCAACGGGGGCGGCGGGAAGGGATTGTGTTGAAGCAGATTCCGTTTCCGGTGCCGCCGCCGTCGTTGGATGATTTAGCGGAGCGGATTGAGCGGGCGATTACGCCGAAGACGAAGGTGATCCACATTTGCCACGTGACGAATCGAACGGGGCAGATCTTTCCGGTGCGGAAGATTTGCCAGATGGCACGGGCGCGAGGGATTGAGACGGTGGTGGATGGAGCTCATGCGTTTGCGCAGTTTCCATTTACGCGGGATGAGTTGGATTGTGATTACTACGGTACGAGTTTACATAAGTGGGTGTTAGCACCAGTGGGGACGGGGTTTTTGTATGTGCGAAAGGAGAAGATCGGGAAGATATGGCCGTTGATGGCGGCGGGGACGCATCTCGACAATAACATCCGGAAGTTTGAGGAGATTGGGACGCATCCGGCTTCGCAGCGGAACGCGATAACGGAGGCGTTGACGTTTCACGAGTCGATTGGGGTGGAGCGGAAGGCGGCGCGGTTTCGGTATTTGCGGAAGCGCTGGACGGCGCGGCTGCGGGATTTGCCGGGGGTGAAGATGTTGACGAGCGATGATCCGGAGCAGAGTTGTGCGATCGGGTTGATTTCGGTGGCGGGGTTTAAGGCGCCGGAGTTAGCGAAGTTTTTGCTGGAGAAGCATCGGATCTTGACGGTGGCGATTGTGACAGCGGGGGAGTATGAGGGGCTGCGGATTACGCCGAATGTGTTTGCCACGCTGGAGGAAATTGATACGTTTGGGGATGTGATGGAGGGGATTGTTCGGAAGGGGAGGCTGGGGTAGAAAGCCCAGCAGGTGTTCTTCGGAGCAAGATGCATGGCAGGACACGATGCATCTTGCCCTTAATTTAGCGGTTGATAGGGGTTCAAGGGTCTACTAGCGTACTCCCGAATACAAGTTCTTGAAGTCGTCGAAGCCTTTCGTACTTAGCCGATTCTTGAAGACTCAGGTTTTCACCAGGAGCTGATAGTGGGGGTGGAGGTGAGCTCGGGAGCAAACGACTGGGGATCATAACCTCGCCGTTCTGGCTCTCGTGAATAATCAGATTGGCCAAAAAATAGTACGCCGTAAGTTTTGCCTGTCCCCACGGCAAAGTAACTGCTGTTCCCCAATCCATTCCAGCCGAACTGTTTTCGGGGAGCCGTACGCCTAGTTGTCCGAAGGTTATGGTAAGGTCTCATATTGTCGGGTCAAAGAAAGCGTTGTTTGCGTATTCTCGAAAGGGCGGAGTTTCTTCAGGCTGCATTTCTGGCTTAATTTCCATGATGAATCCTCGGGGCGCACTCATTGAGGCCGGTCGTCCGACTATGCATTACAAACGTTGCCGCATTGCCGTCACCGAATCGTTGACGGAGTTTTTCTGATTGAATCTTGTCTACTGCAGAATCCCAAGCTGTTTGGCCAAATGCACTAATAACTTGGGTACTTGCAGACCAGTTCGGTGGTCGCCGGGATATATCATCGTCCCACCAGCCTGCTCCATTCTCTATCCATTCGATCCGCAGATCCGAATACGAAAGGTGATCATCATCGTAACCGAACTCTGTACCGCAGCAGATGCAGATATTGTTGTCCTTTGCCGCGTAGCGCATTTCGAATCCGCAAACTAGGCAGGTATTTTCCGACAAGCGTCTTAGTGGAATTCTCGATGGCATTGACGTTCCCAATGTTTCAGGTGTGTTCCATCCCTGTGGCATCTCTTGGGAGGGGGGAAAGAGGGCAAGTCCTCGC
>JANODS010000615.1:0-3539 GCA_031412835.1 Acidobacteriota bacterium
AGGCCATCACTCTTTGTCCACTGTCACCGAGCGCGTCGAAGGCTGGAAGAAAGCGATGCGCCGTCATCGCATCAAGGCCCGCCCCGAACTCATCTTCGAAGGCGACTGGAGCGAGGCCTCCGCCTACGCCGCCTCGAAGGATTTGCTGAAGCTCCCCGACCGTCCCACCGCCATCGTAGCCGTCAACTTTCCCATGCTCGCCGGAGCCCTCCGCGCCATCCGCGAAGCCGGCCTCCGCTGCCCCGAAGACGTCGAATGCGCCAGCTCCGACGACTACGACTGGCTCGACCTCTTTCACCCTCCGATAACGACGATCACCCAGCATAACTATTCGATCGGCGAGGAAGCCGCCCGCCTAGTCCTCCAACGCATCAAGCAGCCCGACCGCGCCTTCCAGCAGATCACCATCGAACCCCAACTTCGCATCCGCGGTTGACCCAAACAAGCGATCAGCTCTGCGCAGTGTCCCACCGGGGCACCCGGGCCCGCCAGCGCGCCAACACGACTTGCCGCGGAGTCACCGACGATCTCCGCCGAACGCTGCTCTGCCCCGGAGTGGAGAAACGCCAACGAGGACGAGCTTCATTGTCTGCGCGCCGCCACCATCTGAATTCGGTCGACCGTAATAATGCTGATGTGTCCGGCCCACGCTGTGTTGGCCTCGAGAAACCCGCGTACCAGCGGCGCGAGGGTCTCAGGAGTTGCAGGATGGATTCAGAACAGTACGACCCCGGATTGTTGCAGTGGGCTCCGACGCTGAACGGCGATTTGCCAGAAGTCCTTGTCGAGCGTCCGCACGATGCGTGCTTCGGACTCCGCCAGATCCAATAGGGCGACGTCGCTTGCTCCGGCGAGATCTGTACGGGCCCACAGAACGTCGTGGCCACCATTTCGAATCGCTTCTACTATTGGCCTCGGGAAGTTCTCATCGGCGAGCAAACGGATCTACGCGGGAATCGGGAACGCCTTGTATTCGCGGGCAAGATAGCTGGCGTATGTGTCCACGCCCAGGTCAATTGGCGCACCATCTCGGAAGCACCCCTTCCGACGCGTAGCGCCCGCGCAGGCTCCGCACCGCCATCACGTAGCCCCGCTGCTCGAAGTAGCGAGCCGAAAAAGCCTCCGACGTCTCCCGCTCGTAGGGCGTCCGGTTTAGCAGTACCGGCAGCCTGGCCGCCTCCAAGGCACCGTTCTACACGGGCCGGTACAGGTCGGTCGCCATCAGCTTGCCGTCCCGCACCGGGATCATCACATCCCGCGTCACGTTCACGCTGCCGTACTGTGCTGCAAGCGCACCCGCCAAGCACAGGGTCATGGCACCAACGCGCCACATCAAACGACCGTCCCGAGTAATTCGCATGTCTCCCTCACCGCCTGTTTCAGCTCGATCCGCTTACGCCAAACAACTCCTGGTAGCTTTCCTCAAACTTTACAACCTCGGAGTCCGTAAGCCCAGCAAACTCCTTCTCGCGCGCTCTCTGCGAGAGCCTCCCGTGGCTTTGGTGTAGGAAGCGGAACAGCAGATCCATCGTGCGCTCCGGCATGTCAACGACAGTCTCCACAACCGCGCGGAAGCCGTCGTAGCGGCGCAGGAACTCCGACTCCCGCGGCAAGTCCTCGTCGATCGTCTTGCGAACGCACGCATACAGAAATTCAGCGTGCGGTGTCGCGTCAAAGAAACGGTAGAAGTCGCCTGTATCGCTTCGCACTTCGACATTCCCGTCGGGCGTGGCATCCCACTGAATTACAGGCAGCAGGCGCTTAGAGTAGTCCTCCAGCACTGTCGTATAGGCAGAGATACTCTCAAAAATGGCCGAAGAGACAGGAAACACAACGCCCGCTGGATGAAATCCGCGTCCCGCCAAAACATGATGCATAAGATAGCGGTGCAGGCGGCCATTACCGTCCACAAAGGGATGCGCGTAGACGAACCCAAACGCGAGAACCGCCGCCGCGATCACCGCATCCATGCTGCGGCCGGCGCCACTATCAAACGCGACCATTCCCTCGATCAGCGCCGAAAGGTCCCGCGCCCTCGCGCTGATATGGTTCGGCAGCGGCAGACGCGACTCGCGATCATGCTCGCCGACGAAGCCGCCCACATCCCGCAGCCCGAGCTTCACGAATCGCGCATCGCCGATCACAATCCCCTGTAGCCGCAGCAACTCATCGAGCGAAAGCGGGTGGCGGCCAGCCTCTCCTATGGCGCGGCCCCAACGCTGAATGCGGTCTTGCGCGGGGCGTTCACCCTCGATCGCATAGCTTGATTTCGAATCTTGAAGCACCAGAAAAGCAGCCGTGCGGGCGAGCAGATCGCGCGGCACGGCTGCAACCGCCGCCTGCGCGCGCGAAGCCAGATCCATCTTTGCAAACTCATCCAGCGCCTTCGTCCGAAACACGAGCGGGCAGAAAGCCGGTGTGCCGGGAAGGTTGTTCCAAACCCGATGTCTCGGCGACACCTCGCCTTTAGTCGCCCATTGCAGTTCGATATCGACAACCTTTGCGTACGCACCCTGCAGCGCATCAGCGAGGGGCAAGCGCTCCCCCAGCAGCCATTCATAGAGAAACCAGACCCTCCTTGCATACGTGCCCGTTGGCTTCGCCTGGATGATCGATTCGATTGCCTGCGCCCCTACCGCCAGGAACAGCCTCTTCAGGATCGCCAGATCGAGCCCTTCATACTTAAAGGCAAACGTCAGGTGCCCCTCCAAGGTCGATGGGGGCGCGTGCCGCGCGGTAAAAATGCGCCAGCCGCTCGCTTCCCGACTACGGTGGTGTTCGCTCGTCGCCGATAGAGCTCGTGGAAGCGGCACCGCGAGCTTGTAGACATCGATCAAGGCAGCGTACCCGGCGGGCGTAGCTCGCTCTGGCAGCACGCGCTCGTGAAAAATCAGCACTGGCCCCGAAAACTGAAGCTGAACTTCACCCGCCATATGAAACCTGTCCTGCCCGTTAATTATCCGCCTGGGTTGAGCATAGCGTGAAAACGGCTCACTGTCTATGAAAAACAGTCCCTGAAGTCACATACTTGTGAAATATCGAAATCGTGACGGTTCGAGTTCTAGATCTGGCCTGCGCCGGAACAATCCGGAAGGGAGCACGAACGAACCTTCGTCTCGCGACGATACCGCTCCGGGACTCTATTCCTCTTTCGTTCGCCCACAAAATGGTCCATTTTCAAAATCCACTCAATAACTCCCGCCGAATCAAAAACTTCCGTCCCGCCTTTTCACTTTTCTCCTCCCGCGAAATTCCGTTCACAACCAATCGAAATAAAGCTTAGTCCCATAATTTACAGTCACTTAACTGCGATTTATTTGTCATATATACCTCAGAATATTGACACCGTATGCCTATAATGTAGCCAGAAATACCAACCGCGCCCTTCCCTGACTACCAGGCAGGGCGTTTCCATCTAGGGAGACTTTTCACCATGCCAGAAGAATTGACAGACGAACAGAAAAAGGCCCGTCGCGCCGAAATCAATCGCGACAATGCGAAAAAAAGCACCGGACCAAAATCAGAAATCGGAAAAATGA
>JANODS010000616.1:0-8372 GCA_031412835.1 Acidobacteriota bacterium
CCGGCACCGGCAGCGGCCACTCTTTCTCCCCCAGTTTCATCCGCGTCCGCAGCAGCCAGGTCTTCCCGGAAATCTTCGTCATTCCGTCAATCGCGTAGCGCTCCTCGCCCGATAGCCCCGGCTGCTGCGGACGCGGATGAAACTGGGGGAGAAAGAGTGGCCGCTGCCGGTGCCGGTGACGATTGAATGGGCGGGGGATACGCCGATGATCCAGGTGACGGATGTGACGATGCCGGGCGGGCCGTATTCGGCGCGGGTGTTGCTGTATAAAAACCAGTACGCCGGGACCTGGTTGGGTCCCGGACGGGGTGGGCAGCTATTCGGGAAGATCGTCCGTTAGTCAGTCGCCGGCAGCTTTGGCGCGGGCGTTGGGGGTGATGGCGGCGGACGTTGAGAGGACGGGGAGGGAGAAGTGGAAGTCGACCGTGGGAAGGCTGGTTAGGTTGCGGGTAATGGCAAACTTGACGAGCCCGGCGACGTCGTGGATGTCCAGCTTCCGCATCATGCTGGCGCGGTAGGTGTCGACGGTTTTGGGGCTGACCACGAGGCGGGCGGCGATCTCTTTGGCGCGGTGGCCTTCTACGAGCATAGTGAAGACCTGATGCTCACGGGCGGAGAGGGTTTCGAAGGGGTCTTCGTTATCCTTCCGATTGCGGTGGGCGGCGAAGATTTTATCGATTTCGACGGCGGGGGAGATGTAGACGCCGCCCGCCGCGACTTGCTGCAGGGCATCCATGAGGTGGCGGGTGGAGCCGCTTTTGAGCAGGATGCCGTGCGCGCCGCAGCGAAGGGCTTCAATGATCGTCTTGCGATCGCTCCGGCCGGTCATAAGAACCATGCGGGTGATGATCTGGAGTTCCCGGGCCTGCCGCAGGAGCTCCAAGGTATGGAGTTCGGCGAGGTCGAGTTCGAGGAGGGCGATATCTGGGAGCTTTTGGAGAATCAGGCGGAGGGCGGCGGCGCCGTCGGCACATTGATCCACCACCTCGATATCGGGGTTTCGTTCGCAGAGTGCGACGAGTGCTTCGCGAACCAACTGTTGCGGTTCGGCGATGAGGACGCGGATTAGTTTTCGATCTGTCATGACCCTACACGAGGTAGTAGGGGGCGGGGGGTTAAGTTCTCAAGAAAAGCTGCGGACGGCTTGGGTTTCGTCATCATGGACTTCGAAGACGGTATAGAGCTTGGTGATTTGGAGCAGATCCTGGACCCGTTTGGTGAGGCCGAGGAGTTTGAACTGGCCGTGCTGGCCAGTGACTGTGGTGTAACTATAGACGAGTTCTCCGACGCCGGAGCTATCGATGTAGCTGATCTCGCCGAGATTAAGGAGGAGCTTCTTATTGCCGGCGGCGGCGAGATTGCGAACGGTATCGCGGAGAAGAGACGACCCTTCTCCGAGGGTGATACGGCCGACGGCATCAATTACGGTAACGTCACCGACTTGGCGGGTTGTGAAGCGAGCGCTCAACTTGTTAATTCTCCCTGAAAATTCGTTATGCGTATTTGACGAGGACGACTTCGGCACCGCCGGAAGCGGTGCGTTTGACGGAGAACTCGTCGACAAAGGCTTGCATGAGCAGGAGTCCGCGGCCGGATTCGCGCATGAGATTCTCGCCTTGGGTCGGATCGGGCACGCGGTTGAGGTCGAAACCTTCGCCTTGGTCAATGATGGTGACCTTGACGGCATCCGCGCGGCGTTCGAGGATGAGTCGAACCTGCTTATCGGGGCTGTACTGGTTGCCGTGGGCGACGGCGTTGACCATAGCCTCCCGGATAGCCAGGCCCAGGTCCATACGCGCGTCTTCATCCAGGCCGAGGGCAGCGGCGGCATCGACGACCAGGGCTTCGGCCGAATCGACGCTTTCGAGATTGGACGCGAGGAGCGAGTCCGTTGTTCCGATCATGAGTCTTCATAAAAGGTATCAGAAGCGAACGCGGCGTGGTAGCATCCGGAATTAGCGAGGGTATTGGATTGAAGAAGATCGGTTTGACGCTGGCATTCGTGAGTGGCGAGGCTTGGGCGGCGACGCTGACGGGCCGCGTGGTGGATGGCTCGGGAGGGCTGATAACCGGCGCGACCGTTACGGTGGTTCATGGGGCTTCGCGGGAAGCGAAGGTGACGAAGACGAACGAGCGGGGCGGCTACTCGATTGGTGATCTGCGTCCGGGAAAGTACACGTTGCGGGTGGAGCTAGCGGGATTCAAGCCGGTATTACGGAACGAAGTGGGGGTGATCGGGAAGGAGACGGTGGAGGTGGTGATGGAGCTGGGGGCGCGGCAGGAGTCGATTACGGTGGAGGGAAAGGGAGTCAGGTCCAAATTAAAGCGTTGGTTGACGTGTCGATAAAAGGGGGTCCGGGAGGGAAACAGTTAAGTTATATTAAGCGGATCGTCATGGATTCGTGATAGAGTCTCACCAATTAGGCGGGACCTTCTCGAACCGCCAATCTTTGAAGGAAGGGGAAATTCTATGACGAAACGATCTGTACAGATCGCCTCTATACTTGCGCTATTCTCCATGGCCGGGTTCGCCCAGGAGTTTCGCGCAACGATGACAGGCCGTGTACTTGACGGTTCCGGCGCTACAATCGCCGGTGCCAAAGTAAAGGCCGTGAACAATGCTTCCCAAGCGACGAGCAATGCAACGACGGACACGTCCGGTGTCTATTCGATTCCGTTCCTAACGCCGGGGCAGTATACCTTGACCGTAACGCAGTCTGGATTTAAGACGGCGGTGCGGAGCAATATTACACTGAACGTCAGCCAGGTGGCTGGTATCGACATTGCGATGGAAGTTGGTCAATTGACTGACTCAATCACGGTGGAAGCCAACGCGGCGGTGCTGGAAACGCAGACCGCTTCGCGTTCGGGCATCATCGACAACAAGACGATTGCTGACTTGCCGCTGAATGCGCGCAACCCGTTTATGCTGGGTGCGACGCAGTCTGGCGTCACGTTCCGTGGGGCCGCGATTTGGCAGCGTCCGTTCGACAACGGCGCGATTGCCGAATGGTCGATCAACGGCGGACAACAGAGCCGCAACGAGTTCCTGATGGACGGCGCGCCGAACAACGCGCAGTTGGGCGGGAACAATATCGCTTACGTGCCGGTGGTGGACGCGGTGCAGGAGTTTACGATTCAGACGAACTCCTACGACGCGGCTTATGGGCGCACGGGCGGCGGTGTGGTGAACGTGGTGTTGAAATCCGGCGGCGCGAAGCATCATGGCGCGGCGTGGGAGTTCCTGCGACGGGCTCCGCTGAACGCGAATTCGTTCCAGAACAATGCGCGTGGACGGACGGCGGCTGGCATTGAGAATGCACCGCGGCCAAACGGGAACATGGACCAGTACGGCTTCCAGGTGGATGGCCCGCTGCTGATTCCGAAGATTTTGAAGAAAGACGGGCCGGTGAAGTTGTTCTACATGGGCACCTATGAAGGCTACCGCGAAGGGACGCCGAATCCGCTGCGGAACAGTTTTGCGCAGCCGGAGATGCGGACGGGCGATTTCAGCCGGTTGACGCAGCCAAATGGCCAGCCGATTCGGATTTTCGATCCGCTGAACACGACGACGGATGCGAGCGGCAATCCGGTGCGGATGCCGTTTGCGAACAACATCATCCCCGGAAACCGGATTGACCCGGTGGCACGACGCGTGACGTCGTTCATGCCGACCCCGAACAATATTGAGCCGGGGCAGCGGTATTCGACCACCAACTTTATTCTGCCGACCTACGTGAACCAGGACGATTTCTATAACCTGATTCTGAAGTTCGACTGGAACTTTGGCGACAAGCACCGGACGTTCATTCGCCACGCGTCGAACGACCGGACGGAAGAGCGTTGCGCGAATGGGATCTGCTCGGGGCCGGGCATGGACGGCCAGCAGCCGTTCCAGCGCATCAACGATGCGTACGTGATCGATTGGGTTTCGACGATCAACCCGACGACGGTGTTCAACGTGCGCGCTTCGTACAACCGTTTCATCGAAAAAGGCTTTGGCCGGGACAACGACAAGTTTGACTTGACGAGCCTGGGCTTGCCTGCTTCGCTCGTGAGCCAGTTGCCTTCGCCGGCGTACTTTGGCCGTTGGAACTTTGCTGGGTATAGCCCGTTGGGCCGTGGCCAGGGTATCAACATCACCAATAACTACGGCATCATGGGCAGTTTGACGAAGAACTGGCGCAGCCACACTATCAAGGGTGGCGTGGACTTACGCCGGATTCACTTCATTCAGCAAAACAGCGGCGACATTCTGAACTTCCAGTTCAATGACCAATGGACCCGCCGGAACTGGAACCAGGCCGAAGCCGATGCGGGCGACTCCTATGCCAGCTTCCTGCTGGGCATGCCGAGCAACTTCAACAACGATCGGACGCTTGGCGGCCAGCAGTTCTTCCCGCTGTATCCGTTCTACCAGAACTGGTACACCGCGCTTTACTTCCAGGACGACTGGAAGGTGAGCCGGAAGCTGACGATGAACCTGGGTTTGCGGTACGACATCAATGCTCCGGCGACCGAGAAGTACAACCGCATCAACCGGGGCTTTGATCCAGCGGCAACGGGCGTGGCTGTTCCGGGGATGAATGTGCGCGGCGGCTTGAATTTCGCAGGCGTGGGCAGCAATCCGGCAAATTCGGGTACGCTTTACAAGAACACGTGGCAGCCTCGCATTGGTGTGGCGTATCAAATCAACGAGCGGTTGGTGATGCGCGGCGGTTTCGGCCGTTACTACATGAACCCGAGCAACAATAATCTGCGGAGCTTGGGCTTTGAAACCAACACGCCGATCGTAGCGAGCTTGGACGACGGCCGCACGCCGATTACTGGAATCCTGAGCAATCCGTTTCCGAACGGGTTTGCCCGTCCGGCGGGCGCGGGATTGGGCGCGAACACGTTTGTCGGCAGGGACTTCAATCACTGGACGACGAACTTCAAGCTGCCTGGAATTGACCAGTTCTCGCTGGGCTTCCAATACCAGGTGAATTCGAAGTCAGTGCTTGACGTTTCCTACATTGGCAGCATCACGCGGAACCATGAGACGGAGATCCCGTTGAATATTCCGAATGCCAGCTTTATGAAGCAGTGCGATGCGTTGCAGGGCGGCTTGCCGAACTTCTGTAACGATCAATTGCCGAACCCGTTTCGGGGAATCGGGGCCTTTACGGGCACCCCGTTCTTCACGGCTTCGACGCTGTCGCGTTATCAGTTGAACCGGCCGTTTCCGCAATTCAACGGCAACCTGAATCAGCAGGGGCTGAACGATGGGCGGATCAACTACAACTCGCTCCAGATCAACTACAACGTCCGCATGAGCGGCTTGACGCTGGTGACCAACTACACGTGGTCGCGGATGCTCGAGCAGTGGGGCTTCCAGGACCCGTTCAACCGGGTGGAGCAGCGCAGCTTGTACTTCAACGACCGGCCGCACGTGTTCAAGTTGACCGGCTCTTACGACCTGCCGTTTGGCAAGGGTAAGAAATTCGGCAGCGGCGTGAGCGGCTTGGCCGATAAGTTCATTGGCGGCTGGCAGGTAACCAGCTTCTTCCAATGGGCGACGGGCGAACCGACCGACTACCCGGCCAACGTATTGCCGTTGCGGGACTCGTCGAACCGAAACATCGACTGGAACCAGCATTCGGTGCGGGGTTGGGGCAACTGCGTGGTCCGTCAGAACAACGACGGGACGCGGACGCCGATGGCGTATTCGACGGCGGCGGGTTGCGGTACGGACCTGACGAAGTACGATTGGCTGTGGGTCGGCGACTACTCGCCCGGCCAGACGGCTCCCGGCCGGCAGACGCCGAACCGGCAGCCGAATCTGCGCAAGCACCGGGTGCCGACGCTGGACGCATCGCTCTTGAAGACGACGCGGTTCGGCGAACGCTACCGGGCGCAGTTTGGTTTTGAAGCGTTCAATGCGATCAACAAGTACTACTTTGGCCGCAACGACAACTTCAATACGAACCCGAACGATGCGAACTTCGGTTTGCTGTTCCCGTCCCTGACCTCCAATCAGAACTTCAGCCCGCGCACGATGCAGGTGCGGTTGAAGTTCCTCTGGTAGCCAGCTAGACCGTAGTAGAAGAGGGGGGCATCCGGCGACGGATGCCCCTTTTTTTATGCCTCAGAGGGATCGAGGAGACCGGCGCGCTGGAGGTCTTTCCAGAGTTCGCCCCGGATGTTACGAGGGTAGCCGAAGTCCCACCACGGGTTTTCGGCGGAGCTCTCCCAGACGCGGGTTTCGGTGTCGGTGAGGAGTTCGGAGAAGCGGGCGTCGGAGTCGCTGACCTGGGCATCGAGGCCGGCGAGTTGGATGACGCCGCGGAGGTCGAGGTCGTGGCGGTAGTCGTCGAGGCGGTAGCGGTAGCCGGCTTCGACTTCGTCGACGAAGGCGTGCCAGCGTTTGATGACGCCGGGGGCACCGGCCTCGACGATGTGGGCAGGGTAGCCGTTATCGTCGAGGTAGGACTGGATCTCTTCGTGGGTCATGTTGTGATCTAGCCTTCGGTGGAGAAGCCATGCTGCTTGCGGTGGTGGGGCCCGTCGTACATCTTCGAGCTTTTGAAGAGTTCGTGGCGGCCGTCGCCAGCTTGGTCTTTGACTCGGGCGCGGAGGGCGTCCATTTCAGTGGGAGTCATTGGCTTGAAGTTGCGGGCGAGGGCGACGTCGGCTTTGAGTTGAGTCATTGACGTAATGCCCATGACCTGCGTGGAGATGGGGAGGCTGAGGCAGTAGCGGTAGCACTCGTCGGCGGTGAGGCCAAGCGTTTCGAGTAGACGGCCCTGGGTGTTGCCGCCGCCGAGGCCCTTCATCCCGATGACGCCGACGTTCTTCTGGAGGCAGACCGGGACAACCGTTTTCTGGAAGCTGCGGTAGAAGGCATCGCAGACGTTGATGGGCATCTGGGCCGTGTCCCAGGCGTGGGGCTTGCCGAGCATTTTGAGATGGATCTGCGGATCCTTGTGGCCGGTGAAGCCGATGAAACGGACTTTGCCAGCTTTCTTGGCTTCGAGCGCGGCTTTGAGACCGCCCTTTTCGAAGACCCAGTCGGGGTCGTTGTCGTAGACCATTTCGTGGAACTGCCAGAGATCGAGGTGGTCCGTTTGGAGGCGACGGAGGGACTCGTCGAGATTGCGCATGGAGCCGGCGTAATCGCGCTCGCAGTTCTTGGTCATGAGGAAGACCTTGTCGCGGCGGTTATCCATCTTGAGGGCTTTGCCCATGACCTCTTCGGAGTGGCCGTTGTGATAGTCCCAGGCGTTATCGAAGAAGGTGAGGCCTTCGTCGATGGCGGCGTGCATGATGCGGATGGCCTCGGCGTCGTCCTTGACGCTGCCGATATGCCAGCCGCCGAGGCAGGCCATGGAGACCTTGACGCCGGTGCGGCCGAGGGTACGTTGGGGGAGGCCGACGCCAGGGGACTGCGCCATGGCTTGGTCAGCGAGGACGGCGAGGGAGGCGGCCTGGAGGAAGTGACGACGGGAGTTCGAGGGGGGCTGCATGGCCCCACTTTACCCCAATCAGTCGGAAAACGATACGGTGTGAGCCTCGTAGTCGATGGTGACTTCTCGGCCTTGGTTGAGAATGGAGAGGCGGCCGGCTTCGACGACGAGTTCGTTGTAGCGGGAGTTGGCTGGGGTGGCGAGGATGCCTTTGGCGTCGATGGCTGCCAGGGCGGCTTGGCGGGCTTCGAGGTCGAGGCCTTGGAGCGAGTCGATGGTGTCGAGGATGTAATCGACGCTGCGGACTCCGTAGCCAACGGGGACGAGGCCGGGGCCGCCGAGGTCGTTGTACTGGAAGTAGTCGGGGCTGGGTTCGGTGTAGAAGGTGGCTCCGGGACTGGCGGATTTGGTGGTGAGGGAGTAAGCAAGGCCTCGGTATTGGTCGGAGTGGTCGAGCATGGCGCCGGAGGGGCCGGAGCAGTAGAGGGTCATGCCTTGGGTGTTGGGGCCGGCTGCTTCGTTGGGGTAACAGAGGGACGTTTGGACGTTGAGGACGGCGCCGTTCGACCAGCGGACGCGGGTATCGCACCAGAGGTAGCCTTCGCGGCCGTTGGGGTAGGTGTCGATGATGCCGTAGTTGGAGACGGCGACGGGGAGGAGGCCGGTGATGAAATGGACGAGGTCGACGTAGTGGCAACCGATATAGGTGAACGTGTCGGTGTGCTCGGTGGTACACCAGTTCTGGAAGTTGGATTCGCGGTAGTACCACTTTTCCATGAGGCGGGCGGTGCCGAGCTTGAAGTCGCCGAGGCGGCCGTCGCGATAGAGGGAGCGGGCTTTGTGGGCGCGGTCGTCGAAGCGCTTGTGGTATTCGACGGCGACGAGGAGGCCTAGGGCGTGGGCAGTTTGGGCGATGGTTTCGGCTTC
>JANODS010000617.1:0-1541 GCA_031412835.1 Acidobacteriota bacterium
AGCACATCCATGAGCGGATCGGGGCCCGGACGCTGTTCGCGACGCACTACCATGAGCTTACGGTGCTGGCGGAGCGGCTGCGGGGCGTGGCTAATCTGCATGTTTCGGTGAAGGAAGCCGGAGACCAGATCATCTTCCTGCGGCGGGTGGAGCCGGGGGCGGCGGACAAGAGCTACGGCATTGAAGTGGCGCGGCTGGCGGCGTTGCCGGCGACGGTAATCGAACGGGCTCGCGAAATTTTGGCGGTGCATGAGCAGGTGGAAGAGACCGTGGCGACGCCCAAGGTTGCGCCGATGCAGATCCGGTTGTTCGAGCCGGTGACCGGGGATTTGGCGCAGCGGATTCGGGCGTTGAAACTGGATGAACTGCGGCCGATTGAAGCGCTGCAGATCCTGGCCAGCTTGCAGAAGGAGTTGCAGTAGATGCGGGTGGCGGGCATCATGAGCGGTACTTCGCTCGACGGAATCAGCGTGGCGGTGGTCGAGTTTTCGAAGGGCGGCTGGAAGCTGGTTGAGCATATCGACGTGCCGTATTCGCGGGCCACGCGGGAAGGGCTGCTCAGCATCTCCAACGCGCCGACGCATACGGCGGAGATCGCCCGCTGGAACTTTCGGTTGGGCGAACTCTACGCCAAGGCGGTGGGGAAGTTGAAGACGCCGGTCGACTTGATCGGCTGCCACGGGCAGACCGTTTTCCATGAGAAGGGATGCACGCTGCAGTTGGGCGAGGCGGCGATTTTGGCCGAGCGGACGGGGACACCGGTGGTTTCGAATTTTCGACCGCGTGACATTGCGGCGGGGGGGCAGGGCGCACCGCTGGTGCCGTTTGTAGACGATTTGCTGTTTCGGCATAAGAAGCTGCGGCGGGTGGCGTTGAACATCGGCGGCATCGCCAATGTGACGGTTCTGGAGCCGGGCCGGGACGCGGTGGCCTTCGACACCGGACCGGGCAACATGGTGATCGACCAGTTGGCCTGGGTGGTTTCGAAGGGCAAGCGGACCTACGACCGGGGGGCGAAGTTGGCGCGGCAGGGGCAGGTGAATCAGCCGCTGTTGGCCGATCTTCTCGCCGCGCCGTATTTTAAAAAGCGGGCGCCGAAGAGCTGTGGGCGGGAGCAGTATGGCCGGGAGTTCGTCGCGGCGCTGCTGGCGACGCAGGTGCCGCTGCTGGACTTGATGGCGACGGCAACGGTATTGACGGCGGCGTCGATTGCGGCTGGCTTGTCGGAAGAGGCGGACGAGTTGATTGCGGCGGGCGGGGGGACGCTGAACCCGATGATCATGGAGCGCTTGGCGGCGCTGCTGCCGAAAACGCGGGTGAGGACGACGGCCGAGTTTGGAATTCCGGTGATGGCCAAAGAGGCCGTGGCCTTTGCGATGCTGGCGCGGCAGACGTGGCTGCGGCGGCCGGGCAATCTGCCGTCGGCGACCGGCGCGCGGCGGGCAGTGGTGTTGGGTCAGATCACGCCATAATGACGGTATGCGTATTTTCCTGATTACCCTGATGGCGACGGCAATGGCCTTTGCCGGTGCCGAAGACGA
>JANODS010000618.1:0-1434 GCA_031412835.1 Acidobacteriota bacterium
GTCTGAGAGCTTCTCCGGCAGTATCGTGCGAAGTTCGGGAGGAACTCGGGCAGACGCTCGATGACCTCAGGCAGATCGCCGAGGGTGACCGCAGCGCATTAGTGATGGCGGTGTTTGAAGAAATGAGCCACGAAGAGGTCGCCAGTGCTCTGGGCGTGAGCGTCGGGGCGGTCAAATCGCGCATTTTCAGAGCGCGGTTGCGCCTGGTTGAACTGAGACAACAGCGACTGGTTAGGAGAACAAAATGAACGTGACGAGAGAAGTGATCAAGGATCTACTTCCGCTGTACCAAGAGGGCGAGGTCAGCCCGGATACAAGACGGTTGGTCGAAGAGTATCTGGCAAACGATTCAGAACTGCGAGATCAAATGGCGGCGTCCGCCTTCGGACAACAGCGGCTGCGCGTGCGGCCGGAAATCGACCAGGGTCTGGCGACGCTGGAGCGAACGAAGCGTGCCCTTCGGCGCCAGAAGTGGCTGCAATTCTTCGCGCTGCTGCTTACCTTGGCGCCCCTCACGTCGTATGGGTCGGGTGGACAGTTGAAGTTTCTGGTGCTGCGAGATGCGCCGTTCTCGTTAATCCCGTTGTGGGGAGGGGCCGTCATACTTTGGGCCTACTATTTAAAGTCGCGCCGATCGGGAACATCGGTGTAGCGATTGGTTCAATTGTAACGGCGATAGAACCCGCAAAGTCGCGCAGGGAACCGCGAACTAGACCTCTGCGAGTGGGCGCACTGGTTTCGGCGATGCGGCACGGCCCCCCAGTACGACACCAACGACGGTTCCAGTTTCCGCGACGCTCTGCCGTCTTGCGGGTGCTCTCGCCCTCGGGCGTTCTGAGCCACAATAGAATCATGCAAGACGCCATTACTCGAGACCCCGAAGTGATGCACGGAACGCCGGTATTTCGCGGCACCCGCGTTCCCGTGCAGACGCTGTTCGACTATATCGAGAACGGCGATTCGTTGGATGAATTCTTGGAAGGGTTCCCTTCGATTAGCCGTGACCTTGCCATCCAGGTTTTGGAGGAGTGTAAGGAACTACGTTTGGCGCGGGTTTGATCCGCCGATGAAGATTCTCCTTGACGAGTGCATCGACCAAAAACTGCGGCTGCTGTTCATCGGTCACGATTGTCAAACTGCGGGTTACGCGAAGCTGGCGGGACTGAAGAACGGTGTCTTGCTGGCGGCGGCGGAATTGGTCGGCTTCGAGCTCATGATCACTACCGATCAAGAGATCCCTTACCAACAGAATCTAGGACGCCGAAAGATCGCAATCCTTATTCTTTGTGCACCCACCAATCGGCTTGCGGATCTAAAGCTTTTGGTCCCGGCGGTATTCCGCGTACTGGAGTCGGTCACTCCCGGCCAGGTGGTTCGCGTCGAATAAGGATACCTGTGCCCTTTATCGTGTCCTTTCGGCAAGCCTGCGTGACG
>JANODS010000619.1:0-4320 GCA_031412835.1 Acidobacteriota bacterium
TCTTCGAGGTCCTCGGCGTTGTAAGCGATGCCGCCGCCGGTGCCGCCCATGGTAAAGCTGGGTCGCAGAATGAGCGGATAGCCGACTTTAGCGGCAAAGTCGTGACCACCTTGAATCGAGGTGATCAGCGACGAGGTCGGCGTATCGAGGCCGATCTTCTTCATCGCATCTTTAAACAGCAGGCGGTCTTCCGCCTTCTTAATCGATTCGATTTTGGCCCCGATCAGTTCGACGCCGTACTCATCCAGGACGCCGGCCTCGGCAAGGGCAATTGAAAGATTCAGACCGGTCTGGCCGCCGACGGTCGATAGGACAGCGTCGGGCCGTTCCTTGCGAATGATCTCGGTGAGATACTCGACACTGAGTGGCTCGACGTAAGTGCGATCCGCCAGGTTCGGGTCCGTCATGATGGTCGCCGGATTGGAATTGACCAGAATGACTTTGTAACCTTCGTCCTTAAGCGCCTTGCACGCTTGGGTTCCGGAATAGTCAAACTCGCAGGCTTGGCCAATAATGATAGGGCCGGAGCCAATGATCATGATGCAGTGAAGATCGGTGCGTTTCGGCATCGCTTAGCGCTTGGCCTCTTTCATAAGTGCAATGAAATCGTCGAATAAGTACAGGGAATCGTGGGGCCCGGGAGCAGCTTCGGGATGATACTGGACGCAGAAGAGCGGTTCAGATTTATGCCGCAAACCTTCCACCGTCTGGTCGTTCAAATTGATGTGGGTTACTTCGACCATCGAATCGGGTAGCGATTCCGGATCGACGGCGAAGCCATGGTTCTGTGCGGTAATTTCTACCTTTTGGGTTCGTTTGTTTAACACGGGGTGGTTGCCCCCGCGATGGCCGAACTTTAGTTTGTAGGTCTTGCCTCCGAGCGCGAGCCCGAGGACTTGGTGCCCCAGACAGATGCCGAAAATAGGCGTTTTGCCAACAAGTTGACGAACTTCGGCCGCTTGCGCTTGCAGCGGTTCCGGATCGCCGGGGCCGTTCGAGAGGAAAACGCCATCAGGCCGCAGAGCGAGCACATCGGCGGCGGAGGTGGAGGCGGGAACAACCGTAACGTGGCAGCCACTCGAAACTAAACGCCGGAGAATATTGCGTTTGATGCCGAAATCGAAAGCGACCACATGATATTCCGCCGGTCGCGACTTGCCGATGCGCTCGGATAAGGAGACGGGATCAACGGCGGTTGTCCAACGATACGAATCGGGGGTCGATACGCGGGTGGCGAGGTCGAGTCCCGCCATGGAGGGCGTGCTCTTCGCTTTCTCGATCAGTTCGGGCGCGTTAGTCGAAATCGAAGAGAGGACGCCGCGCATGACGCCACGGGTTCGCAGGTGGCGCACTAGCTTTCGGGTATCAATCGAATCAATGATGGGTACGTTGGCGTCAGCCAGAAACTGGTGGGCGGAACGTTCGGAACGCCAGTTTGAAACGACGGGAGAAAAATCTCGGACCGCCAATCCTTCGATGTAGGGGCGGGCCGATTCCATATCCCCTTCGTTAGTCCCATAGTTACCAATCTGCGGGTAAGTCAGAACTACGATTTGCCCGGAGTAAGACGGATCGGTAAATATCTCTTGATAGCCCGTCATGGAAGTGTTAAAAACGACTTCCCCAGAGCGCTCCGTTTGCGCTCCATAAGCCCGGCCTTCGAAGACCGTTCCGTCTTCTAGAGCGAGGATAGCTGGATTCAATTCGGGGACCTCCCGCTGGATTTTACCTATTGGAACACATTGGGCGGAGCTACCGCAATCATCCGCGGTCGATTCCTGATAAACTCCAGGGAACGTGCGACTTTTGGCGATTTTCCTTTTCGCGATCTCCCTTCCCGGAGCCGACCTAAGCGGTTCGGCAGTGGCTCTCTTGTCGCAGAAATGCCTTGCGTGCCACGGTGCCCAAGTGCAGCTTTCGGGGCTGCGGCTCGATACGCGCGAAGCCGTCCTTCGAGGCGGTAAACAAGGTTCGGCCGTCACCCCCGGCCGACCGCAAACGAGCCTCTTGCTCCGCGTAGTTTCCGGGGCTGACAAGATCGCCATGCCCCCAACGGGTCCGTTGACGCCGGTAGAGGTGACGCTGCTGCGCGAGTGGATCGCGGCGGGTGCCCCTTGGCCCGATGCCGCGGTCGCCAGTCGCAAATGGTGGTCGTTTGAAAAGGTGCGGCCGGTGGCCGTGCCGTCCACTAAAGACCCATGGGTGAGGACGCCGATCGACGCGTTCATTCTGCAACAACTGCGGGCGAAGGGCCTCGCGCCCGCCCCGGAAGCTGATCGCCGGACGCTGATCCGCCGCGCGATGCTCGACCTGCACGGGCTCCCTCCGACAGCGGTCGAGGTCGAAGCGTTTATGAGAGACCCAGCGCCGGACGCCTACGACAAGTTGATCGACCGTCTTCTGGCCTCGACCCGCTACGGCGAAAAGTGGGGCAAACACTGGCTCGATCTCGTCCGCTATGGAGACACCGCTGGCTTCGAGCAGGATCCTTATCAGCTTTACGCCTGGCGTTACCGCGACTATGTCATCGAGAGCTTCAACGCCGATAAGCCCTATGATCGATTCGTCAAAGAACAGATCGCCGGGGACGAAATCTACGAAGAACCGGCGGCCCAACAAGGCACCGGCTTCTTCACGGTCGGTCCAAACCGCGACATGCTCTTCAAGGTGGAAGACATCAATCGTGTCGAGACGATGACCGATTTCGTCGACACGACCTCGGGCGTTTTCCTCGGACTGACCGTGGCCTGCGCGCGCTGCCACGACCACAAGTACGACCCGATTTCGCAGCGCGATTACTTCCGGCTGCAGGCGATCTTCGCGCCGATCGTGAAGTCCCGAGTCTTTCTCACCTATAACCTCGCTCGGCAGTACGACCTCCAAGAGAACACGCGGCAGTGGAAGCTTTACGATCTGACCGACGACTTCTCTCGGCTCAAGGCTCCCTATACGAAGCGGCTTCGTTCCGAAAAATTGGCCAAGCTGCCGAAAGATGTCCAGGTCGCCTTCGACACCGAGGAGGACCAACGGACCCCGCAGCAGAAGGCGTTCTTCGAGATGTACACGAAGCAGGTGTCCGTACGGGACGACGAAGTGTTCGCCTTACTGACCCCGGCGGAGAAGGAGCGCCTCGAAAAGATCAAAACCCGTCTGCTCTCGCTTTACGGCAACTACGCGCCCGGCCCGTTCTCGCCAAGCGTCACGGACATCGGTCCGGTCGGCCCGCCGGTTTACATTCCGGGCAAGGGCAACGACGAGATCCCGCCCGGCTTCCTTTCGGCGCTGGGCGGTGGCGACATCTCGGCCCCGCCGCCGGGCTCGGCTACGACGCTGCGACGCAAGGCGCTAGCCGAATGGATCGCGTCGCCGGAGCACCCTTTGACGGCGCGGGTCGCGGTGAACCGCGTTTGGCAAGCGCACTTTGGCCGCGGCATCGTGGCGACTACTTCCGACTTCGGTGCGCGCAGCACCCCGCCCACTCATCCCGAACTGCTCGAGTGGCTGGCCGCAAATTTCGTCGAACAAAAATGGAGCTTCAAGCAACTCCACCGAACGATGTTGCTTTCGAGCACCTATCGCCAACAGACCAAACCGTCGGGCCCAGCGATGGCCAAGGACCCGGAGAATCTGTGGCTATCGCATTTCACTCGCCGACGTCTGGAAGCGGAGGAGGTCCGCGACGCGGTGCTGCTGACCGCGGGGACGTTGAACCCGAAGATGTTCGGCAAGCCGGTGGTTCCGGCGCTGGCCCCCGAGGAGTTGTACGGCATGAGCCAACCGTTGGCGAACGCCTGGGTTGTCACGTCTGACCCCACCGAGCACACCCGCCGCAGCATCTATGTCATATCCCGCCGCAATTTCCGCATGCCGTTGTTTGAAGTTTTTGATCGGCCCGAGGGTGTCCTGAGCTGTTCGCGCCGGGAGTCGTCGACCACGCCAACGCAATCGCTTTCGTTGCTCAACAGCAACTTCACGCAACGCCAAGCGACTGCCCTAGCCGCCGCCGCCTCGAAGGGCGACGAAGCGACAATCGCCGAAAATATCTTTCTCGCTGCCCTTGCCCGGAAGCCAGACGCGAACGAGCAGACAATGGCGCGTGAGTTTCTGACCACGCAAACCAAGCTCCTCGGAAGCCTGGAACGCGCCGCCGCGGAACTAGCCCGCGGCTTGTTCAACACGAACGAGTTTCTTTACGTCGACTAGGAGCCCCATGTACCCCTCCCGCCGCAATTTCCTATCTGGCGCCGGTCAAGGCTTCGGCCTGCTGGCGCTTTCCGGCATGATGCAGGAAAAGCTGCTGGCCGCCACAAAGGCCAAGCG
>JANODS010000620.1:0-1023 GCA_031412835.1 Acidobacteriota bacterium
GTTTCCGTTTACGTCCATCAGTTGGATACAAGCCTGCTTGCTCAGAAAGTATGCAAAGCGAAAAATATTCCCATCTTTGAAACGGTAGGGGCAGCGGTCACTCTTGGCGGTAAGGAACTTGCGGTCGATGGCGTTGTTATCGTTGCAGAACATGGGAATTATCCAACCGATCTCAAGCCCCACTGGCTCTTGCCGCGCTGGTGGATCTATCAGCAGGTGGTCCGGGTGTTCGAGCAGAGCAAGCGCGCGGTGCCGGTTTTTAACGACAAGCACCTCTCCTACAACTGGGATGACGCCAAGTGGATGTTCGACAAATCCCGTGAGCTCAAATTTGCCCTAAGCGGGGGATCGTCCATACCCTTCTACTTCCGCAAACCCGAAGTAGAACTCGCTCCAGATACGTCGATCAAAAACTCAATCGTGGTTGGGGGCGCCGCAGATGAGGGAGCTATCTTCCATTGTGTCGACGTGCTTCAGGCATTTGTGGATCGACGCAAGGGCGGCGAGACAGGCGTCAGGTCGGTTCAGTCCATTCGCGGGCCTGAGACATGGAAGTGGGTCGAACGCGCTCCCTGGGCCAGCAATCTGCTTGAAGCAGTGCGGACGAATTTCGACCTGAAGCAGGGTCACTTTCAGCAAGGCCGGAGGCCGAACGTCTGTATCGTGGAGTACAACGATGGGACCAATGCAGCGGTAATTTCGGGCGCGGGTGTGGGCTGGACCTACGCCGGCGAAATCGAAGCACAGAAAGACCCGACGATCGTCTCGATGCTTGGCTGGCCAGGCCCCATCTCGCAGTACCACGCGGCGAACGGGCTGGAGCACTGGATCACGGAGATGATGCTGACCGGAAAGGAACCGTTTCATGCGGAGCGGCTGCTGCTGTCCACCGGGATTGTGAACTACTACATGGAATCAAACTGGGAGAACGGTCATTACTCTGCCGTCGGACGCCGCGTCGAGACGCCGATCATGAACATGAAGTATCACTCGACCCATGGGCCGATGTTTGAAACAGGGCCG
>JANODS010000621.1:0-2743 GCA_031412835.1 Acidobacteriota bacterium
GGAGCGGGGGTCTCCGGACTGGTGGGGGTTGCGGTCGTAGATGCGGCGGGGGCGGGTGGTGCGGTAGCCGCTGACGAGGATGCGCCGGACGAAGTTGCGGCGGCCTTCGACGATGGCGTAGCGGACGTGAACCTGATTGGGTTGGTCGGCGGGCTTGACGGTGAACTCGAAGCTGGCGTCCGGGAAGCCGCTGTTGAAGTAGAAGTTGAGGAGATAGTCGCGGTCGGCGGCGATGTGGGAGTCGGCGTAGGGCTGGCCTTCGAGAGTTTGCAGGGCGCTCTGGACGTATTCAAGTTCCTTGGGGTTGACGCCGGAGAGTTCGATGGAGGCGACGAACCATTGGGTGCCTTCGGCGACTTCGATGAAGACGGCGACTTCGCCGGCGCGGCCCTGGTAAACCTTGTCGACGCGGGACGAGACGCGGACGTCGCGGAAGCCGTTGGAGCGGTAGAGGGCTTCGATGGAATCGACGTCCTTGCGGAGGAGATCGTCGGAGAAGCGGCCGTTGCGGTAGCGGACGCGGGTGGCGGGACGGACGGCCATACGTTCGAGGATGGTGGGGTCGTTGAAGTAGCGGTTGCCGGTGACCTCGAGATGGACGAGCTTATAGCGGACGCCGCGGTCGATGGAGTACTCGATGACCTGCTCGGCGTCGGTGGGGTTGTCGGGGTTGTCGAACTCGACGGCGGCGTCAAAGTAGCCTTGGGCTTGGAGGTGCTTCTCGATGTTGCGGTTGCCTTCGACGAGGAGGTCGCGGTCGACGGCGCGCTCCTGGTAGATGGGGACGAGTTGGCGGAGCTTGCCGGCGGAGAGCTTGGCGCCGACGGCCTTGATCTGGATGCGGGGGCCGGCCTGGACGGAGATGGAGGGCCGGACGAGGTTGGTTTCCGGGAGGTAGCGAAGCTCTTCGAGCTTTACGCGGGCCATGAGGAAGTCGTTCTTCTGGAAGCTGAAGCGGATGCGTTCGAGGCCGTTGGAGAGGCGCTGTTCGGTGAGGTGCTTGGAGCTGATGAGGCCCCAGGCGCGCTGCCAGCGGGTGGCGCGGATGAGGCTGGCGGCGGAGCGTTTGGTATCGCCGGAGATGACGGGGGTCGTGAAGCGGGCCCGTTTTCCGGGGTCGATTTGGAACTTGATCTGGACCTGTTGGGTAAGGGGGTCGTAGGTGAAGCGGGGTTCGACGGAGGCGCGGTAGAGGCCGTTGGAGCGGAGGGAGTTGAGGACGCTTTGGGTGG
The DNA here is from genome assembly GCA_031412835.1 of Acidobacteriota bacterium. Classification (GTDB taxonomy): domain Bacteria; phylum Acidobacteriota; class Terriglobia; order Bryobacterales; family Bryobacteraceae. The sequence goes on from JANODS010000621.1 coordinate 1,233, forward strand.
CCTCGATGAGGTAGTCCTCGGTGAAGGCCTGGCCGAGTTCGAGCTTGGTGGCGGTGATGAGCTGGCCATCGGAGGGGGGGTCGGCGGCACCGGAGATGGAGACTCCGCCGACGAACCAGGCGGAGATGGTGCGGTAGGTGACGTTGACTTCGCCGGAGGGCGAGAAGGCGGCATCGACGGAGACGTCGTCGTAGCGGCCGGTATCGAAGAGGACCTCGATGGACCGGGAAATGGCGTCGATCGAGAAGGGGTCGCCGGGCTTGACGGGGTTTAGGCGCTCCAAGTTGGAGCGGGTGTACGGCTGGGCTTCAGGCTCGTAGCTAATGCTGGCGATGCGGCGGCCTTCATACGGAGCTTCGGGGGGAGCTTCGGGAGCCTGGGCGGCGACATGGGGGGTCAAAGCGGTCCCCCAAAGGGCCATCAAGAGACACGGGACCAGCGTGCGGCCGGGACGGAGTTCCACTAACCCTTATGATACCGTCCAGGACGAGTCTGTTGCGACGTGAGTTGGACCCTCGGCCCCGGCGGCGAAGGCCAACGGAGCGGAGAACCCCTGACCCATGGCTTCCGGGCAGGTTCCAACTTGGCTTTCGGGGGCACCCGCTTCGGTTTGCACTTGGCTTTGGTTGTCGACCGGCATGGCACTTGGGTCAATCAAATCAGCAGGTTGCAAATTCACAGATTCGTCGGTCATTTGTTCCAGGGGTGCCGGGGCCTGGGACGGCCCGATGATCCTCGCATTCTGGGTGAGCGGTGTTTTTGGCCTGGGATCCAGTTTTCGGAGCATCGCGTACTCTCTATAGTTGGCATTCAGGGAGCGCTGCAGGGCTGCTTCCTCGCGCCGGAACTCTTTCAGCATTTTGCTATCGCAGGCGATTTGGAAACCGTTCATGGCATCGAGGTCGATCAGTCGGTTTTCGGCGACGCCGGGGTGAGCCAACTGAGCGGCCTTGATCATGCACTCTTCGTTGAAGGTGCGCTCATTGAGATTCAAGCGCATGAGGCGCCACTGGGTATCGGCAATCTTTTGGCAGACGCCGATTTCGACCTGATCGCGGGGCTGTAATTTGTCGGTGAAGTCGGCGAGGTTGGCCTTGTACGCCTCGGGTCCTTCCCAGGGGAGCAGGACGAGACTCTCAATGGCAGACATGTCGATGACGCTGGGGCGAGCGCCGTTGCGGAGTCCGTTGAGCCGGACCTTCATTTTCCCGGTTTCTGTTTTTGGGCCAGTGCTTTTTGGCGCATTCTGGCGATTGATTTCGGCGCGACGGGCCTTTTTCTGTTCTTCTGTTAGTTCTTCGGACATGTTGAAAACTCCTTGTAAAACGCAAAACGCCCCGCCTGGTAGTCAGGTCGGGGCGCTGTTCTTAATTCTGGTTTTATTATAGCATAATGGTTCCTAATTTGATCGATTAACGATGGTACTTGTATGGCATTAAGTCCTTTATAATGTAAGCGAAAAATTTATTTCAATCGTTCGTGAACGGCTCGGCGTGAGGCCGAAAAGTGGG
>JANODS010000622.1:0-2219 GCA_031412835.1 Acidobacteriota bacterium
CGAAAAACTCCCCCTCCTCCACCAACTCGTCTACAAGAAATGTGACCCCCTCGACGGCCTCACCGACGGCGTCATCGACGATCCTCGCCGCTGCGACTTCCACGCCCAACGCGATCTCCCCCTCTGCACCACCACCACCGACACCAACGCCTGCTTCACCGCCCCCCAAATCGCCGGCCTCTCGAAAATCTACGGCGGCGTCCGCAACTCCAAGAACCAGCTCCTCTTCCCCGGTGAACCCGTCGGCAGCGAGTCCGTCTGGGTCGGCAACCTCATCGCCCCCGACAAAGCCGTCCTCCCCCGCTCCGAAAGCCAAATGAAGTTCTACGTCCTCACCCCGCCCCCCGGCCCCGCCTGGACCTATCCCCAGTTCAACTTCGACAAGGACCCACCCCGCACCGCTAAAGCCGCCAAAGACCTCAACCCCCGGAACCCCAACCTCGCCCCCCTCAAAAAACGCGGCGGCAAAATCATCCAATACTCCGGCTGGGCCGACCAGCAAGTCAACCCCTTCCCGGGCATCGAATACTACGAAACCGTCAGCAAACGCCTCGGCCCCGCCCCCACCCGCGACTTCTATCGCCTCTTCATGGTCCCCGGCATGCTTCACTGCTCCGGCGGCCCCGGCTGCTCCAGCGTCAACTGGCTCACCCCCCTCATGGACTGGGTCGAAAAAGGAGTTGCGCCACAACAAATCCTCGGCTCCCACCTTGAAAAGGGCCAAGTCACCCGCTCCCGCCCCCTCTGCCCCTATCCCGAAGTCGCCCGCTACAAAGGCTCCGGCAGCACCGACGAAGCCGCCAACTTCATCTGCGCCGCGCCCGTACGCTAGCTCTCAGCCAAGCGCTCCAGCAAAACTCTACGCTCCTCCGCCGCTCGCTCAAACATCCCAGCCTGCGCCGCGTGCCACTGCACCAGTTCTCGCTCGCCCGCCAGTTCGTTGCGCAGCCGATCCAGCTCCACCTGCTGATCCCTCAACATCCCGTTCGCTTCCCGCAGCTTCTCCAATCGCGCCTCCGCCGCCTCCCGCCATTGTCGAAGCTCCTCCTCTTTACGAGGGTCCGTCCTTTCGGCCAGCCACTCCCGCATCTCCGTTCCAAACGGATCCCCAAAGTACCCCGCCGCCCGGCCCAACCGTGAGTAAGCCTCCCGCGCACCCGGCGAAATCATCTCGCCATTCGCAAAGCAATCGTAAGCGTAGGGCCAGCTCCGCGTCTCCCCGTAGCCCGCCGCCAAAATCCTTTCCCCATAATTTTTCAAAAGCGAACCTGCGGCACCAACATCCGCCGTCCGCCTCCCCGGCCAATAACGACTCACCTGGTCCATCCGCTCCGGGTCAAACCCGCTGCAATGAAATAGCCGCCATGCGGTAGCGTCCGGCCGTTCCGCCACGTTCCAATAGGCCACGTTGTAAGCGGGGTCCCGCACCACGCCCAACCCCGGCACGAACGACGGCGCAAAGTCCAGCCAACGCTGGTCCAGGTGCAACCCCTCTCCAATCGAATACCGGCAATGCTCCCTCGTCCGCTGCTGCCACCATTCCAGAAATTCAACCGCCTCCCCCATCCTCGAAGCACCCACCACCCCACCGTTATAAACCCCACACTGCAGGATGTTCAGCTCCGCCTCCACCCCCAAACCGGGGCTGATCGCATGTGGCGTGAGCGTCAACGGATGCTGCGAAACTCGCTCGAGCAACGGGCTCAAATCGCCCAGTACGATCATGTCGGCATCCAGAAACAACACACTCCCGTAGTCCGCCAGCATGGCACTCATCAAATACGGCTTCGCCGCCGAAAGCGCTTCGCGTCGCGTATAGCGAAAGCAAAAATCGCGCCAATTCGGAATAGCCAACTCCTCCGCCTTCACGATCAAAAACGCCTCGCTCGCCGGATCGAACCGCCCCTCCGGTTCATCCATCAAACCCACTAAGAGCCGCAGTTCAGGATGCCACCGGTGCAGCGACTCCGCCAGTACCCGCGCAAACGGCAGGTAGTTCTTTGCAATTAATGTGGCCACGGCCATCATGCCAACGGAGCTCCCCTCGGCCAAAACGCATACGGCCACTCTCGGGTTTCCGCCCAGCCAGCCCCCAGCAACTCTTCGTGATAGCGCCCAAACACCGCCGCGGCCGGGCCCAGCAACTCTTTCGTTAACCGCGCGAAATACCGCGTGGCAAACTCCGGATGGTCGGGATCGTAGCCGCTAAAGCGGAACAG
>JANODS010000623.1:0-4847 GCA_031412835.1 Acidobacteriota bacterium
CCTACCCTTCGCCGTCCACGCCGTACCCGCCAAGCGCTTTTCCCTGTCCGGGCCGCGCGGTGCTGACCTCAAGTTCACCCGCTCCGCCGACGGTTCGAAACTCCGCCAAATCTTCGTCGTCGGCCAACCCTAGTCCGACAAACTCGCGCCCTATCGCTGACGGCTGGAACGGCCTTCGCCCCTCAACTCCGGATCGAAGCCCGAAGGTCACCCTTTGCCTTGTCCAACAAAGCTTCGACGCCCAATTGCAAGGCCCAGTGCCGCAAGTAGTCATCCTCCAGCGTGGCCGTCTGAACTCGCAGCACGCCCAGTATGTCGTGCCATTGGCGGTCGGAGGTCCCTCCCCCTTTTTGAAACCAAACCAGCTTAGCCAGAATCGTATCTTCCGGGCTGGAAATAGCGAATTCGATGTCCGTAAGTCCGGGGATGGCCGAGACAATAGAGCGCTTTCGCCGCAGCTCCGACTGGGAATCCCTCCGCGGCCGCCGGGAAGAAGTCGAATTTGAACGCGCCCTTGAGGTGAATCGCGTTGAAAGGCCGTCTCAGCCGAATCGCTTCCGTCGCGGTTTGACGATCCAGGTAGAACTCCTTCGACACCAGCCTATAGAACTCCTCCAAATCCGTGGTCCCAAAGTCTGCCACGATGTCAATGTCGTTGGTCTGACGGGGAAGGCCATAGCTGCCGCTGGCCACCGAGCCGCCGACAAGGTAAGGAACCTCGAGACGGTCGAGAATCGCGAGCAAGCTTTCGAAAACGGGGCCCAATTCGGTCACGGGTGAAGTTCCGGGTCCCAGTTGTACACCTGAATCATCAGGTCGCGGCCCAACCGCCGAGAAGCAACCCGGAGGAATACCTCTTCCTCGCTTGCCTGGGGATAAGTCGACCTCACGTTGGCCACTTGCAAGGAATGCTGAAACTGGCCGAGTTCGAAAACTCTCGCCAGGCGCTCGCTCGGCGACATATCCCGATGCAAGCCGATGTAGACCTCCAGCGCCTCATCTGTCGTATCCGCAAACCACTCTTCCGGCATGAATCAATTATCCCCTCCTAACGCAGCCGCCGAATCCATTCCCGCGCCGTCCGCTCCATATCCTCGCCCCGCAGCGCCCCAATCACGGCCACCGAATCCGCCCCCGCCTCAATCACCGCGGGCGCGTGCTCCAAGGTGATCCCCCCAATCGCCACCAGCGGCCGCCTCGACAGCCCCGCCATCTCCCGCAACCCCGCCATCCCCACCACCGGATCCGGGTTCTCCTTCGACGCCGTCGCAAAAATCGGCCCCAGCGCGTGGTACTCCACCGGCTCCTCATTCGCCGCCAGCATCTGCTCCCGGTTGTGGGTCGAAAAGCCAATCACGCCCACCAACCGCCGCGCCGCCACGGGAGGCAAATCCTCCTGCCCTAAGTGCAGCCCCGCCCCCAACAGCGCCGCCACATCCGCCCGGTCGTTCACCACGAAAGTCACCCCCCGGCAGAGCTCCGCAATCGCCGCCGCAGTCGCAAAGGCCTCCCGCGTCAATGGCCCCTTCTGGCGCCACTGCACGATGTCCGCCCCGGCGTCCAACACCGCTCGCGCCCCCGCCACCGAATCGATAATCGGATAAAAACGCGGCAGTTTCATGGTTTCAAGTGCTTATCGAAGAATCGAGCCGCCCGGCCGAACGCATCAATCAACGTCTCATCCCGCACAAATCCGTGGTCCTCCTGCGGGTAGAAAATCTCTTCAAACGGCTTCCGCTCCCGAATCAATTTCTCGGTCAATTGCACCGCGTCTTGAAACAAAACGTTGGAATCCCCCATCCCATGCACAATCTGCAAATGGTCCTTCAACCCGCCTGAAAACGTAATCGGCGAACTCCGGCGATACGCTTCCGGATGCGCCGCCGGCGTCGATAGCCGCTCCTGCGTATAGCCCGGATTGTAGTTCTCCCAATCGTTCACCGCCGCCCAAGCGCTGCCTGCCTTAAACGTCCCCGGCGACAAGAACAGAGCCATGTTCGTCATGAACCCGCCATAACTCACCCCCCAAATCCCCAGCCGCCCCATGTCCACACTCCCCCGCTTTTTCAAGTAGTCCACCGCACCCAAAACATCGTCCAAGTCCGGCCCGCCCATGTGCAGATAAACCCCCGTCCGCCAATCGCGTCCGTATCCAGACGACCCCCGATAATCCAGGTCCATCACCACATAGCCCGAATTCGCTAAGTACGCATTGAACACATAGCGAAGCTCCTGGTACGAACCCCACTGCTGCAAAATTGACGAGGCAATCCCCGCCCCGTGAATGAAGAACACGCACGGATACTGCTTGTCCTTCGAATATCCCGGCGGCAAGAGCAACTTCGCTTTCACCACCGCCTGATCTCCCCGCGAAGCGAACTCCACAAACTCCGTCTTCGGCCAATCGTAGGTCGCAAACTCCGGTCGCGGCGAAGTCGTCACCCGATCCTCACCCACCCACAAATCCCAAGGCGCCTGCAAATTCGCGTGCATAACCGCTAAGTATTTCCCGTCCTCGCTCATCGCCCCCACGTTCAAACCCACCTTCGCCGTCAACTTTCGCTTCCCACCACCGTCCCCCGCAATCCGATACATCTGCCGCTGATTCGTCCCGTCTTCTGTCGAACTGTAAACGATGTCTTCCCCCACCCACTGCGGCGGATAGCCCCACCGTTCCGTATCCATTTCCCACTTGCCCTTCGTCAATTGCACCGTTTCTCCCCCCGCCGCCGGCACCTTCCACAAATGGATAAACCCATCCCGATCACTCGCGACAAGCAGCCACTTCGAATCCGGCGACCACCCCTCATACTCCGCGTTCACCCACCGGTCGTCCTTGTCTTCAAATACCATCTTCCCCTTCCCGGTCTTCGCACTCAGCACCCAAACCTGCTTCGTATGCTTATCCGCGGAAGTTGCCCGCACGAGCACCGACTGGCTATCCGGTGCCCACTCCGGCATCCCGTAGCTCGCCTTCTGCCCCGTAAAAGCGTCCTCCAACTTCACCGGTTTCCCCCCCGTGCTGCTCACAATCCACCGCGCCGATACCCCGCCGTCATCGCCCGCCGCCCCGCGTGGAAATGGCCGCGCCGTCGCAAACTGGCCCGAGTAGTTCGTCAATACCTGCGTCCGCACCGTCCCCGGCGTCACGGTCACGTAAGCGATCCGCGCCCCATCCGGCGACCACGCCGCCGCTCCCGTCGGCCCTTCCGTCAACTGCGTAATCATCCCCGTCTGCAGGTTCTGCGTAAACAACTCGCCCCCCCGCTTAAACAGCAATCTGGCTCCATCCGGCGAAAACGCGGGGTCCGTCTCCGCCGTCTTCGTCTGCGTCAAACGGGTCACTTTGCCGCCGTCCGTCGCCGCCACGTACAAGTCGCCCCGCCAGACGTAAGCCACCCGCGTCCCGTCTCCCGCAACGCTGAACTGCGCCACCCCCGCCTCCGGCATCCGGTTCGCCTTCAGCCGTTCGTCGCTCTCATCCGGCAACGGATTGAACTCGTCCTTGGCAAACTCCAACTGCGTCACCCGCACCCGCTGCTTGGTCGCCGCATGCCAGGCGTAAAGGTCCATAAATCGCCGCCCCTGTTCATTCCACAGGAACACCAGCACCGGCTTCTTCTCCGCCCACCGCAGCCTCTCCGGAGCCGTGCCCCACGCGAACGGCCGCGTGTACAACTTCTCGAGCGACCACTCCGCTCCCCAGGCGCTCAGCGCCAATCCCAAGCCAATCAGATACCGATGCATTTATTGTCAGGCTACAGCATTCGCTTACGATAGAGGAATGGATCGTCGCGGTTTTCTTTGGACTCTCCCCTCTTCAGCCTTCGCCTTCGGTGCCCGCCAACGCGTGCCCCCGTTCACTGGCCGCACCATCACCGGTGAAAAGTTCGACTCCGCCTCGCTCAAAGGCAAGCCCGTCCTCATTCAGTTCTGGACCACTTGGTGTGGCTATTGCCGCCGCGAACAACCGGCTCTCGAAACCATCTACAAACAGTACGCCCCCGGCAAGCTGACGATGCTGGCCATCAACGTGAATGAAAGCCGCGCCAAGGTCGAAGAGTTCCTCGCGAAGTCCCCCCGCTCTCCCAAAGTCGTCCTCACCCAGGATACTGACCTCGTTCGCCTCGTCGACCCCAAAGGCTTCCCGGTTTACATCCTACTCGGTAAGGACGGGCTCCTCGAACACCGCCAGGACGGCGCGGGCGGCACCCTCGCCCTTCGCCAAATGCTGCTCGAAGTCGGCCTCGGCGACGGGTAGGCCTACCCCAAGTCTTCCGGCAGAAGCTCGATGTTTTTCTCCCCCGCTAACTTCTTCTCCACGTACTTTTTCATCCAAGCTTCCCAGCTCTTCCCCGCCGCCGTATCTCGCCCGGTGAACTCCAGCGAACCCACGTCCGAGTAAGGCACGGCGATCTTCCGCTCCCCGTCTTTCGGAAACAGTCGGACGTAGCTGGCTTCCAGCGTCGGGCCCGTCCAACGATCAAAGATATAGCCCTCAATCTGGCTCCCGTCCCGCCGCGTAATCGTCACATCGCCCCGGTAGTCAAACGCCTTCTCCAGCGCCTCCAAAACTTCCGTCTCGCTCACCATCTGGTAAGCCGCGCCCTGCAAATCTTCCTTGCTCACGGCTTCACCCCAGTCTTCTTCCCTTCCAGTTGCACCAGTTGATCGGGCATAAATAACGGCCGCGCCGGTTCCTTCAAAATCTCCAGCGCCTCCGGGTCCGGATGCCGATCAAAGAACATCGACCGCCCGCTCTCCCACAGCCCCCGCAGCGACCCAAACGTGAAGTCCACCGCCGACGCCTCATACCCGCTATGCACCATGCAATTGGCGCATTTGGG
>JANODS010000624.1:0-1015 GCA_031412835.1 Acidobacteriota bacterium
AAGGTCACCCTCGAAGACCTCTCGCTGCGCAAGGAAATGCCCCCAGAGCGCCTCAAGGATCGCTTCGAACTGCTCAAGGGCATCAACGGTTCCATGCCCGAACTTGAGAAGGCGCTCAACGCCTCCGCCGTCGATGAATACTACGCCAAGGCCTACGATCTCGTTCTTTCCGGCAAGGCCCGCGACGCCATGGACTTGACCAAAGAGACGGCCAAGATGCGGGAGCGCTATGGCCTGCACACGTTTGGTCAAAGCACGCTGATGGCCCGTCGCTTGATTGAAGCCGGTACAAAGTTCGTCCAGGTGAACTGGCCTTCTGTCGCTAACGGAGACCCCGAAAAGACGGCGTGGGATACGCACGCCGCCAACTTCGGCCCCCTCAAGAATCTTCACTGCCCCAAGCTCGACCGCAGCCTCTCGGCCCTGCTGGACGACATGGACCAGCGTGGCCTACTGAAGGAAACGTTGGTTGTCGCCGTCGGCGAATTCGGCCGCAGCCCCCGCATGGGCGTCTCGACGAGCGGCAACAGCAACAGCCCCGACGGTCGCGATCATTGGCCCTATTGCTACAGCGCGGTTGTCGCCGGAGCGGGTATCGCCCGCGGCATGCAGTACAGCGAAAGCGATGCGACCGCTTCGAGCCCGAAGGAGAAGCCGGTCCACCCGAACGACCTTCTCGCCACGATTTACTACGCTCTCGGCATCGACCCCGACATGGAGATCCGTAACCACCTGAACCAGCCCCGCGAACTCGTCAAGGGCAAGGTGGTCACCGACCTCTTCGCGTAGCGCCGTATACTGAAAACATGGCCAGCGTTAAAGAAGAAATCCACGCTCTCATCGATCGCCTCCCCGACGATGCCACCTACGAAGACGTTGAATATGCTCTCTACGTCCGCCGCGAGATCGAACTCGGATTGCAGGAGGCTGAATCCGGTCAACTGCTTACGCAAGAAGAAGCTGAGGTAAGGATCTTGGGTTGGCGTATCGAATAGTCTGGTCGGAGAGCGCCTCC
>JANODS010000625.1:0-1569 GCA_031412835.1 Acidobacteriota bacterium
TACCAACCCGCGTGACTTACGAAACGACAGAAGAGCACCCAGCGTGCTTTCAATGGAGGGCTCTGCCGCTGTTTCCGCGCCTCCTCCCGTTCCCGATCGCGCCCGACGTACTGCCGCGCGGCACCGTATACCGGGAGTATCCAGGTTTGCGAGGCGTGCAGGCCGTCCATCTCGCACTCCTCTAACAGCGAACGCCTCTCTCCAGCGAGCAACAAGCTACAATAGGGCTCACGATGCCAGAAGTCTCTAGATTCTTCGGGATTTCGATTCGGTTTTATTACAACGACCACGAACCAGGGCATTTTCACGCAATTTATGGCGAACACGAAGCTCTGATCGAAATCGACTCGCTTGCTGTGTTGCGGGGCGAACTGCCGAGGCGGGCGTTAGCGTTAGTTCTGGAGTGGGCGACATTACATCGTGCCGAACTTCGTGGAAATTGGGAAAGCGCGCGGCAGGGCCTTCCTCCCGCTCCGATACTGCCTTTAGACTAGGGTGAGAGGAATATGACTATGGCGTTGGTTCGGATTTCGAATGTGAAACCGCTGGACGACTTCCAGGTGGAAATCACATTAACAACCGGAGAGGTGGTGCGGCGGGATATTGGCCCCCTTCTTGAGGGGCCGATTTTTGGTCTGATTCGAACAAACCCGGCGCACTTCCATCAGGTGCGCGTTGAGGATGGAGCGTTGGTTTGGCCGGGCGGTATCGACCTTTGCCCGGATGCTGTGATCTGGGGCGGATTGCCGCCCGCGAATTCAGATTCCCGTGCGGCGTGACGGGCTGCCCTCATTGCGAAGCTATGTGTGTCCGGACTGTCGGCAATCAGGCCGCTGCGGCCAGCGCGGCCAACCGCCACATGCCCAATGAACCGACCGGAGCCGTTCGACTTCCCACATCCCCGTTTCGGGCCAACGTCCGGATTGCCGGACGATCCGAGTCGAGACGTCACGGCCCAGCGGAGTATTTCGCTCCCGATTTCGCACTTTGGGGGAGCTCGGCGAACTACGTCTCTGTCGGCCTCTACTACAAATAGCTGTGTTGAGAAGGTAAACCACCCCGTTTTCGCCGGCTTCGCCTCCGAGTACCCGAACCCCAGATTCGACCCCACGAACACCCAATCGCGATATCCCAGCGGGATCTTCATCACCGCCTTCGAAACGAACTGCGGCTCGGTGGCCTGAAGGGATACCGCGAAGAGAACAAAGAGGAGAGTTCTATCGCCATCAACGCCGGTCCATCTTCCGCCGAACCACATAAATCGCGCCGTCGTCCAACGTCCCGCGGTGGATGCTCACCGTTTCGTAGTTCGCTTCGAGATAGTCGTATAAAACCGAAAATCGAAGCCGCATGTCCCGCGTGAACGAATACAACACCCACACCTTCGGCGATCCCGCCTCCACACGACGCAACTCCTCAACCGAACGAATCGCCTCCAGATCAGGGGCATAGAACATTTCATAAACTCCCCCCGCCATCCCCGCGCCCGCGATCTTCTCACTCGGCAAAGCCGCCTGCCGGACGGCGGCCAACGCCCCGGAGTAGTCCTGCTTCGGAAACCGGTATAGC
>JANODS010000626.1:0-6285 GCA_031412835.1 Acidobacteriota bacterium
CCACCCCCTCGACCCCCGCGTCTCAGTCCTCTCCCGCTAACTCACCCAATATGAACACGACGATTGGCTTCGCGCCCGCCGCCTTGAAACTTGGCTCCAAACCAATCTCCAATACACTCTCGAACTCCCCGCGACCGTCCAATCCGATCCCATCGCCCACTTCCTCTTCGATCGAAAAAAGGGCCACTGCGAATACTTCGCCTCCGCCCACGCCGTCATGCTCCGCTCCCTCGGCGTCCCCACCCGCGTCGTCACTGGCTTCCAGGGCGGAACCCTCAATCCCGTCAGCGGCTGGCACGTCGTCGCCGCCTCTGACGCCCATAGCTGGGTCGAAGCCTGGATCCCCAACAACGGCTGGACCACCTTCGACCCCACCCCCATCGGCGGCCGCCCCGCGCACGCTCCCCTCTTCGCCAAACTCTCCAACTGGATCGACGCCGCCGACCTCTTCTGGCAGGATTGGGTCCTGCAATACGATCTCGAACGCCAGTTCAAAATCGCCGCCGCCCTCGACAACGGTGGCATCAAAAGAGTCCTTTCCCGCCCGTCTCGCAGCCGCCAACTCCGCGAACTGACGGCCGCCGGCAAAGCCTGGCTCCTGCTCTACGGCCCCTGGCTCTTCGGCCTTGGAATCATCACAGCCCTTGCCTGGGTCCTAACGCCGTGGCTCCGCGCCCGCCACCAGGAACGCCTCCGCCGAGCCCGCCTTCAAGCCGGCGAAGCCTCCCCCTCCGACGGTGCCATCCTCTACCGCAAACTTCTCGATCTCCTCTTAACCCAGGGCTTCTCGAAGCCCGCCTCCTCCACCCCCCTGGAATTCGCCCGCGAACTTCCCCCTTCCGAAACGGCCAACCGAGTCGCTGGCTTTACCCACGCCTACCACCGCTTCCGCTTCGGTGCCGACCGCGCCGCGGCCCAGCAAATGCTCGAACACTACGACGCGATCGAACGCCAGCTTCACCAAGCCGCTACCGAACCGTCCTCATGAAACACCCGCGCCATCGGCTTCGTTCCGCCAAACGGATACTTCTTCAGCGACTCTTCTTTCAACTCAAACCCTAACCCCGGCTTCTCTGACAACGGGAAACGACCATCCACCATCCGCATCGCCGGAAAGCCCAGCCACTCCGCCCAAACTTTTTCGTTCAACCCCGGCTCCACGCCGCTACATATCTCCTGCACCAGGAAGTTCGGCATCGCCGCATCCACATGCACCGTCGCCAGCGCCCCAATCGGCCCCTCGCAGGCATGCGGCGCCATCGAAACGCCAGCCATCGCCGCCATCGCTCCGACTTTCCAAAGCGCTGTAATTCCCCCCACGTGGTTGATATCGGTCTGGATGATATCCGCCACCCCCAACTCAATCAGCTCCCGGCAACCGTAGTGCGCCACTAACCGCTCGCCCGTCGCAATCGGCGTCGTCGACCGCTTCGCAATCCGCTGCATCGCCTTCACGTTCTCCGGCGGGCACGGCTCTTCGATAAACAAAAGGTTCAACCCCTCGACTTCCTTCACTAGAATCGAAGCGACACTCGGCGAAGTCTTGGCATGGAAATCGATCCCAATGTCGAGGTCCGGCCCCAGCCCTTCGCGCATATCGGCCATCCCTTGCACCGCCGCCGAAATCTTCTTGTTCGTGTCAATCCACTCGTAGTAACCCGGAATGCCGCTCTTGAAGCAAGTAATGCCCTGCTTCTTCGCTTCCTCTCGAAGCCGCGGGTAATCGTCCTTGTTCCGCGCCCGCAGATGATAGTATCCCCGCACCCCCCGCGGATCAAATGGTCCACCGAGCAACTTATACACCGGCATATTCAAGGCCTTCCCCCGAATGTCCCACAGCGCCTGATCGATCCCCGCCATCGCCGAACCAATCACTGGCCCAGCCCGATAAAAGCTATGCACATACATCGACTGCCAGTGGTGCTCCACCTGCATCGGGTCGGCACCGATCAAAAATTCCTTGAAGTCTTCGACACAGGCCATCACCGCCGCCGCTTTGCCTTCCAGCGTCCCTTCGCCCCATCCAATCAACCCTTGGTTTGTTTCGATCTTGACGAAAACGTAAGGTCGATCCGAATCCGGCGTCAGCGAAACGCCGAACACTTTCATGTTCGTGATGCGCAGTTTCGAGCCGACCTTTTCGAAAGCTGCCGCCCCCAGCGGCCCGCTCACGGTCGCCGCCTGCGGCATCATCGCGCAGCCGCACGAATCGACAAACTTCCCGCCCAGCGCCGGCGCCGCGCCCGCGAGCCCCAAAAATCCACGTCTCCGCATCACAGTTTCACCTCGTAACGATCCAACGCCTTTTCATCGACCTTCACGCCCAACCCATGCCCTGTCGGCAACTCAAAGAAGCCATCTTTGATCGGCTCATCCCAGCCCGACATCATCTCGCTCCGGGCCTTCTTTTCCGCCGCGTTCACGCGAGGAACCTGTAGCGCCACAAAGTTCGGCAAACTAGCCGCCAATTGTAATCCCGCCGCGGTCCCCAGCGGCCCGCCATCGTGGTACGGAGCCACGGCGGTATAGTAAGTTTCCGCCAACGCACTTACTCGTCGAATCGCCGAAATCCCCAACCGGTGCAGACTTGGCCGCAGTACGTCCACGGCCTGCTCGCGCAGCAAATCCTGAAAAGGTTCGAGTGTATCGAACTCCCGTCCAAAGCCCAGCGGGGTTACGCTCTCCTCGCCGATCTTAGCCACCTGCCGCAGATGCGTTAACTTGCAAGGCTCATCGAGAAACAGCGGATGCTCTTTCTCCAGCGCCGCCGCCACCATTTGCGCGTCTCCGGGAGAAAGGCGCATGCCCCCGTCCAACACAAAATCTCCGGCGATCTTCTGCAACTCCTCCCACAAGGCCATTACTAGATTCACGTACTGTTTGCCCGAATTCGGAGACAGCGGCGCCGGCAGCGGAACAGAAAACGCGCGAAACCCCGCTTCATGCGCCAGCTCCACGTTGTTCGAATTTTTAACCGTCGCTATGGCGCGGGCCTTGAACCGAGTCGGCCCGCCGAGCACCTGATAGAGAGGAGCCTGCGTCGCCTTGCCGACGATGTCCAGCATCGCCATATTCACGGCACCTTTCAGCCCTCCGGTCAGAGTGACGGTCTCGTACGCCGTCGCCTCTCTACCTTGCAGCGCGGTCATGGCGGCGCGGAAGTCCGGCATCTCCACGATCCCGGCCTCGCCATAGCCACGGACGCCGCCGCGGGTATCCAGCCGGAGGATGCTATAGGTCCTCCCGCTGGGCTCCTTCAGCCGCCACATCTTGCCCCCGGCCAGGGCCAACGGCCCCGCCGAAATCGCCGGTGCCACCGGCATCAGCAGGCGCGCTCGTCGAGCTAACAGTGCAGTTCGCATACGCTCAGACTCTATCCAAACTGAAGGCCCGCCGCAATGGCGCACCCTTTTGGGAAATAAATGCCGAGTACCAAGACAGGTTCGGCGTCTATGTCTTCGCGATCAAGGCCGGCCGTGGCTACACCCCGATCTATATCGGAAAGGCCACCAAGACGTTTAAACAGGAATGCTTCACCTCGGATAAGGTTTCGCGGCACTACAGCGAGTGCCTTGGTACTTGGGCGAAAGGCAAGCCCGTCATGTTCTTTCTTGTGACCGACACGCGGCGAGGCGAAATGACCAAACTGTCAATCGCGGAGCTTGAGAAGGCTCCGGCAGTGGCAACCGAGTTCAAACGGGCGATGGGCTTGAAGCCGGTGCCTTCCGTCGCTGCCGCCTAACTCCAGAAGGTCAAGTAGGGCTTTTCGTCGATGATCCGGCCGAGATAAACCGCGAGTTCGCGGAGGTGGTAGTCGCCCCACATGCAGCTTTCTCCGCAGGGCACCTTGCGGCCGTCCGGGATGTGATCCCAGCCGTTCGGGCGGTGGTAGACGCTGTGGAGGAGCAGACCCTGGTGGTTCGGGTCGGTGCTCAGGTACGGTTCGCCCAAGAGCGTTCGCGCAGTCGAGAGGCCGGCTTGCCAGTAGCGGGGCTCGTCGAGGTATTTGCCGAGGCGGAGTAGGCCCTGGGCGGCTATGGCGGCGGCCGAGGAGTCAACGGGCTCGTGGTCGTTGAAGGGCTCGGCGGGACGGTCCAGATAGTGGCCCATCTGGGCGAGGCCGGGGGCACCCGTGTCCCAATAGGGGATGCCGTCGGTGGGGGTGTGCTCAAGGTAGAAGTCGCAGGTGGCCTTGGCGGCTCGGACCATAAAGGCCTTGACGTCGCCGAAGTCGCCGGGTTCAGTTTCGAGAAATTCTAGCTGTTCGGCGTAGCCGAGCATCGCCCAGGCGAGGCCGCGGGTCCAGGTGGAGAACGGCGAATAACCCTGTTGCGAACTGGGACAGCGCTTGTTGCCGTCGTTGCGATTGAAGATGATCTCGTGGGCGGCGCGACCGCGAAGGTCATACGCGTCGCGTCCTTCGCCGTAAAAGATAACGTGTTCGGCGGTGACGCGGGCGTGTTGGATCATCCGTTCGAGCAGGGAGATCTTGCGGTCGTTCTCGCCCATTAGAACATGGCCTAGGCGATGGGAGACCGAAAGGGCGCGGAGGGTACGCATCGTGTCAACGAAGAGCGAGTGCGGGCCGTTGAAGGAGTAGATGTAGCCGTTGCCGTCGGCCGTCGAGCTCCAACGGGCGGCTTGAACGGCGCCGGTGCATTGGAGGGCGAGTATGTAGAACTGCTCCTCCCAGGGGTCGTGGGCGATGGAGCCTTCGCGCATCAGACGGAGGAGGTTGCCGTAGGTGCTGACGTTGTTGAAGCCGTGGTCGTGCACGCCGACGTGGGTGATGTGGGGGGCCATGTAGCGGCGGGTCCGTTCGCGGCCGAGATTCAGGAACTCGGTTTCGCCGGTGGCGTCGAACTGGAGAATCGGCGCGCCAAACTGGAAGCCTTGGGTCCACTCGGTCCAGCCACGGCTTGTGTATTGGCCTTCAATCGTGAAGACCGGAGCGCCGCTCTCCGGGCGCCAGGCGGATTCGAGACTGCGGATTTTGGCCGCCGAAGCCTGCCAAAGGGTGTGCAAGCCGCCGCGGAGGTCGGCGGGTTTCAATTGGGTATCAACAGAGATCATTCGAGAATAGTGTAACGTTTGAAACCACTCAGGCTCCGCATCGCTCTTCCAGAAGAGGGATTTTTCATATGAGCCAGATGACTGACCGCTTTTCCGGGAATGCTTCGTCGTTCGGAGTGCTTTATCCGACCAATTATGTGTTCGCGATGATGGCGACTGATGGGACGGCCAAGAAGGCGCAGGACGCGTTGGTGGAGAACGGGTTCCCCGAGCATGACGTCATTGATTTCTCACCGGAGGAGTACGTCGCTTTGGTGGAAGCCCATCGCGAGAACAAATCCTTGTGGGCGGAGTTCATGGAGTCGGTATCGCGGACGATGGGGACGGAGGCGGTTTACGTCGACCTGGATCTGGAACTGGCGCGGCGTGGGGCTGGAATGGTGGCGGTGCTGGTACACGGAGAGGAAGGGAAGAAGAAGGCACGGGAGATTCTGGACCGATTTAGGCCGCTAGCGATGCGCCACTACGCCAACTTGTCGATTGAGGTTTTTGTGGAACATGCGCAAACCGCGAGTTCGGCACAGAATGATGGAGCGGGTCCATCGTCGTCCCAGGACTAGGTGTGGGCGAGGATGTTTTGTACCCATTGTAATGGGCCACGATCTTAAGTCGATGGCAATGCGGCACTCCGCGAATTGAGTAGCACTCGAAAACCGCGAGTTCGGCTTATAAGGACCGAGCGGCCTAATCGTCTTCCCAGGGCTCGACATGGACGAGAACGTTTTGCACCCAAGGCAGTTGCTGCTTGATCGCCGTCTTGACCTTGCCGGAGATGATGTGAGACTCTCGCACGCTGAGGTTTGAGTCGACCTGCAGATGGAGATCGACGTGATACTGCAGGCCGGTTTTTCGGGCGTAACACTTTTCGACGGCGCGGGCCCCGGGGACCTGGAGGGCGACGTCGCGGACGGCGCGGAGCTTGTCGTCGTCGGGCATGGTGTCCATTAGCTGCATGGCGGTTTCACGAATCACTCGCGTGCCTAGGAAGCTGACGATTAAGCCCACGGCGACGCCGCCAAGATGATCGGCCTCAGCGAAGCGGACGGGATTAAAGAGCGTTAAGCCGAGGGCGAGGAGGGCAACCGATCCGGAAAGGATATCGACGAAATCGTTTTGGCCGTCGGCGAGCAGTGACGCGCTGCCGAGGTTCTTGCCAAAGTGGAGCGGAAACGTGAAGGCCTCGGCGATGCCGTCGAGGACCTCCTGCTTGGA
>JANODS010000627.1:0-7426 GCA_031412835.1 Acidobacteriota bacterium
TCGCCGATCAGGCGGAACGAAGGTACCCGAGAGCCGACGTCGATGGTCCAGCCGCGGCCCTTGTCGTCGGCGTTCTGCTGCGCGGCGATGGTGTAGCTCTGCTCGGTTTTGGGGAAGAAGAAAGAGACGGCGATCGAGAAGGCTTGGTCGGCCAAGAGGCGCGGCGCTTTGACGGCCGCAACGCCCTCATTCCTTTCAAAACGCAGAGGAGCATTCAGCACATAGATCTCATCCCTCGTGGCGAGCGGCGCTCCGGCGATGGACTAGCTCCGAGACGAGCGAAGCCACTGTTCGAACTTCGGGTCGGCCGCCGTCCGGCGTTGATCGAGCTCGGCTTGCAGCGTTCGGCGCCGGGCCGAGACCTGGTCCCAACGCTGACGATCGTCCGCGCGAGGAACGACTAGAACAGGCGGCGTATCGGGGATGTTATCGTCCATCACATTCTGCGTCGTGTTCCGAAAGAACGCCCCCAGGGAGTAAAAGTCCTTCTGGGTGATTGGGTCGAACTTATGGTTGTGGCAGGCGGCGCAACCGACGGTCATGCCGAGCCAGACGGCACCGACGGTATCGGCCCGGTCCTTGGCGTAAATTTCGGCGTACTCGTCTTCGATCAAGCCGGCTTCGTTCGTGGTGGGGTTGCAGCGTTGGAAGCCGGTGGCGACGCGTTGTTCGAACGTTGGATTAGGCAGTAGGTCGCCGGCGAGCTGCTCGGTGGTGAAGCGGTCGAAAGTCAGGTTGCGATTGAAGGCGGCGATCACCCAATCACGATACGGCCACATCTCGCGATAGTTGTCGACGTGGATGCCATGCGTATCGGCATAGCGGGCGGCATCGAGCCAGTACCGGGCGCGGTGTTCGCCGTAGCGGGGCGAGGCAAGAAGGCGGTCGAGGAGTTTTTCGTAGGCGGCCGAGGACCCGTCGTTGAGGAACTGGTCGAGATCGGCCCGCGTCGGTGGAAGGCCGGTCAGATCGAGCGCGGCGCGGCGAGCGAGCGTTCGCTTGTCGGCTTCGGGAGCCGGCGCGAGGCCCTTCAGGCGGCTGCGGACGAGAAAGTCGATCGGGTTGCCAACGGCGGCTACGGGAGGCCGGACGGGAGCTTCGTAGGCCCAATGCGCGGTCCACGGGGCGCCTTCTTCGATCCAGCGCTTCAGGGTGGCGATCTGATCAGCCGACAGCTTCTTATGCGACGACGGCGGCGGCATAATGCGCTGAGCGCGGGTTTCAGTAACGCGGGCTAGGATGGCGGCCCGCTTGCCGACCAGCGAATCTTTCTGGTCGAGACGCAGGCCAGCCATGCGCGTGCCCGCGTCGGGGCCGTGGCATTGGAAGCAGTTGTCGGAGAGGATGGGCCGGACTTCGCGTTGATAGTCGACGGCGGGCAGAACGGAGGCCACGGCGGCGAAGAGAAGCAGCGTACGCATCATGCCTCTATTGTCTCCTCTGTTGGGACGCCGCGGCGCTGCCGCACCCAGTTGCCGAGGTCGTCGAGGAGGCTGTACGCAACGGGCGTCAGGATAAGCGTGAGAAGCAGCGAGAGGCTCTGCCCGCCGATGACGATGATGGCGATGGAACGGCGCTCTTCGGCACCGGGGCCGGTGCCGAGCGCCAAGGGCAACATGCCGGCGACCAACGTGATGGTAGTCATCAGAATGGGGCGGAGCCGGTCCTTATTCGCTTGCAGAATGGCGGCCGCGCGGTCAAGGCCTTCGCGCCGCAGGTTGTTGGTGTGGTCGATCTGAAGAATGCTGTTTTTCTTCACGACGCCGAACAAAACCAGAATGCCGAGCGCGGAATATAGATTCAGTGTTTCGCCGAAAAGCCACAACGAAAAGAAGCCAAACGGCACGGCGAGAGGCAGGCTGAGCAGGATGGTGACCGGATGGAGCAGGCTCTCAAACTGCGACGCGAGAATCATGTACATGAAGACGATGGACAGCGCGAAGGCGAGCAGGAACTCATTGAGCGTCCGTTCAAATTCGCGACCGCGGCCGATGATGGTGGTCGAGTACGTGGCGGGCATATTCATCGCGTCGGCGGCTTTGAACATCTCCGGAAGCCGATCACCGAGACCGTAGCCGGGAAGGATGTTCGCACGGATCCCAACCTGCCGTTGCCGATCAAGCCCTTCGATGCGATAAGCCGAAATTGCCTCCTTCATCTCGACGACATTGTCGAGCCGGACGAGGCCCAGGCGCGCTTTGGTAGAAGGGACGTAGAGCTTGGAGACGGTCGCCATGGAGTTGCGATCACCATCCTTCAGGCGAACTTCCACGTCGTACTCTTCGGCGATTTTGTCGTCGCGGAAGCGGGAGACCTCGTCGTCGCCGCCGACCATGAGGCGAAGGGAGCTGGCGATGTCGGAAGCGTCAACGCCCATGTCGGCCGCTCGGTTGCGGTCAATGATCACGCGGAGTTCGGGCTTGTTGATGCGCAGTGTGGTGTCGATGTCGGCGAGGCCGGGGATGGTCATCGCGGTCTTGCGGAGGCGCTCGGAATATTTGAAGAGTTCTCCGATCTCAGGCCCGCGAATGACGAAGTCGATGTCGTAAGGGGCCGAACCTTGGTTGAGAGATTGCAGGTTGCCAACGCGGCAGCGGAGGTCCGGGAACTGCTTCAATTTCGCGCGGACAGCGGTCATGACGTCGCGCTGCGAATAGATCCCTTGGAAGGCTTCCATCGGATGGCCGGCGAGGGTTTTCCGCCAGAGGCGAGAGAGCGAGAAGACGCGGTTCTCGATGTCCTCAAGCGCTAAGTAAATGCGGCCGCTGTTGACGCTTTGCAGGTAACCGGAGCCGACGACGGAGACGACATGCTTGATGCCGGGCATGGGCTTGAGTTCGAGATACACCCGGTCAAGGACATCCTGCATCGCCTGCAGCGAGGTGCCCTCCGGGGTGTTGATGCTCACTTCGATTTCGCTCTCGTCAACGTTCGTGGGCAGGTATTCCTGCCGCACAAGGCGGAACAGGGGAACGGTGCTGCAGATGGTTATGACGCCGAGCGACGCGATGATTAGCCGGTGGCCCATCGCCCATTTGAGCAGCTTCATGTAGAAGCGCTCGGTAACCCCGTACAATCCTTTATCGGAGGCGTGAAGGCCCTCGCCCTGCTTCAGCATCCGCGAGCACATCATCGGCGTAAGGCTGAAGCTGACCACGAGCGAGACGAGGATGGCGACCGTGGCGGTAACCCCGAAAGAGTAGAGAAACCGGCCCGAAATCGACGACATGAACGAGACGGGGAGGAAGACGACGATCAGGCTGAGGGTGGTGGCCATGACCGCTAGGCCGATGTCTTTCGTCGCGCGGACTGCGGCTTCGCGAGGTGCCATCTTCTTCTCGTCGACGAAACGGAAAATGTTTTCGAGCACGACGATGGCGTCGTCGATCACCACGCCGACCATCAGGACGAGGGCGAGCATGGTGATGTTATTGAGGGTGAAGTCCAGAGCCCGCATCGCACCGAAGGTGGAGATGATCGACGCGGGGATGGCGACGGCCCCGATGACCGTGGCGCGCCAGTCCTGCATGAAGAGGAAGACAACGAGCGAAGCCAGAATCGAACCCAGGATCAGGTGGAGGAGCACTTCGTGGAACGCGGCTTCGATGTAGCGGGATTGGTCCTGGAGGATATCGAGTTGGACGCCGGGAGGCAGGAGTTGGGTGACGCGCGCGAGGCGGGCCTTGACCCCGTTGACAACGTCGATAGTGTTGGCACCGGATTGGCGGCGGACTTCCAGGGCGACGGCTGCTTTCCCATCGAATCGGGCCGCGGTGCGCTGCTCCTTATGGCCGTCCTCGGCATAGCCGATATCGCGGATACGGACGGCTGAAGAGCCGATGGTGGCGACGACGAGTTCGTTGAAAGTTTTGGGATCAGGGAAGCGGCCCAAGGTCCGCAGAACAAGTTCGCGGCTGCCTTGGTCGACCCGGCCTCCGGGGATATCGGAGTTCTGGCGAGCGATGGCGTTGCGAACGTTGAGGATGGGAATCTTATAGGCGGCGAGGCGATCCGCATCCACCCAAATATTGATGGCTCGTTTTTGACCGCCGATGAGCTGCACTTGGCCAACGCCGCCGACGCTTTCGATCGAGTCCTTGATCTCCCGCTCGCCGATCTCGTAGAGCTCCCGGCCCGTTTTGTCGCCGCTGAGGACTAGGGTCATCACCGGCGAAGCGTCGGTGTCGAGTTTCTTAATGAGGGGGGGCTTGGCGTCGCGAGGGAGTTGCGAAATGATGCTCGCCACGGCGTCGCGAACGTCTTGAGCGGCGACGTCGATGTTGCGGTTGAGGTTGAAAGTGATCGTGACGATGGAGATGGATTCGGTGGAGGTGGACCTGATGTTGTCAATGCCTTCAACGGTCGAAACCGAATCTTCCACGAAGCGGGTGACCGCGCTTTCCATTTCTTCCGGCGAGGCACCGGGCAGGATGGTCCGGACCGAGATGATCGGCATGTCGACGTCGGGGAAGCGGTCGATGCCGAGCTTGGCATAGGATACTCCGCCGATGACGACCATGGCGAGAATGAGCATGACGGCGAAGACTGGTCTGGCGACGCAGACTTCGGCGAGCTTTTGCATCTAGTTTTCCTTAACCTTTTGGCCTTTGGTCATGCGGTCCGAGGCGGGATTTACGATGTGTTCGCCGGGCGTCAGGCCTTCGAGAATCTCAATCAAATCGGGATCGAGGCGACGGCCGGTTTTTACGATGCGATCCAGCAGTATGCCGTCCTTGACCGCGAAGGCGCGTTCGATTCCAGCAAAACTGACGACGGCGTTGCGGGGCACGACGATGCCTTGGGCGCCGGCATTCAACGTGATGGTGCCCTGGACAAAAGAGCCCGGGCGAAGCACACCGTCAAGATTGGGGATCTCCCCTTCGATGAGCAGCGAGCGGCTCTGCACCTCAATGGCGGGGCTGAGGCGAACTACCCGTCCAGAGCGAACGACCGGGGTGCCTTCAAGGCGGACTTCGATGGCCTGACCGCGGGCGATCCGGGCGGCGAGGCGTTCGGGCACATCGAGGCGGACGCGTATCGGATGTTGCCGGACGATGGTAAGGATGGGCGCGTTGATGGGGAGGTATTCGCCGACAGAGGCAGGGCGGCGGGTGACCGCGCCGGTGAAGGGCGCCCGGATCGTGCAATCGTCGAGCTGTTGGCGAGCCAGCGCGAGGCTGGCACGGCGCTCGCTGAGCTGCGCGCGAAGTTGCATCACGTCGGCCAGCACGGCGGAATAGTGGGCCTCGGAGCCGTCGCGACGGACCTGCGCCTTCTCAAATTCAATGCGCGAAACAACGCCTTCTTTCTGCAGCCGGGCGGTGGTTTCAAAAATAAAACGCGCTTCCTTCAGCCCGGCCATCGCTTCGCGGACCGTGGCGGTGCGTTCGGCGTCGAACTCTTCATCGGGACGGTTAGCAAGCGCTAGGCGGGCGCGAATCTGGTCGACCGTCGCCTCCGTTTGGCGAACGCGGAACTCGTATTCGGTCTTCTCGATTTCCGCCAGAATGTCGCCAGATTTCACCAGGCTGCCGAGATCGGCAAAGAGTTTCACCACGCGCCCGGGGACTTTAGCGGAGACGGTAGTGAGCTCTTCGGCGAACAGTTCGCCGTTCGCGCTGATCACTTCCGGGAGAGGGGAAAGTTGCACCGTAACGGATTTTACGGCAAGAGCTGGCGTGTCTTGTTTGGCGGCAGAGACGGCACCCGGGGCGTAGGGCCCGGAGCAGCTTGCGAGCAAAAAACAAAGGACCAGAAGTGGGGCAATTGGGCGCATGACGTGGGAACAATTCATTGTTTCACAGAGGGCGAGGAGGATGAAGAGACGTTAAGGCATAGGACTATGGTTACGCGACCGATACCCGCATCGGCGGGAGGGGGGTTATGGAACCACGACTATTCCCTCAGGTCATCTTCCTCAGATTTCGAGAACCGTTCCCAATTGGTTCCCGACCCCGTTCTCGGCAAGATGGATACATGAAGACCTCAGTGATCGCAGCAAAGTTTCTGACGGCCTTGGCTTTAGCGAGTTTACCGGTGTCGGCAGCAACTTTGTCGGTGACCGGGATCGATTGGAGTCTGGGCCAAATGGTAGATTTGTCCGCCAACGGCCAGAGCAAGGTGACCTTCGCCGGGATCATCTTCGCGGAGTACGAGAACAGCCCGGTGTCGGTTTTTTGTGTAGATTTGTTCACGAATATTGGCATCGAGACGTTTTCGGTGAATGCGGACAGCGTGGATCTGGTGATAAACGGACGGCGAGCGTCGTGGCTGCTCCAGACTTACTTGCCGCAGATTGCGAATGCTGACCAAGCGGCCGCGGTGCAAGTGGCGATTTGGGATGTGGTGCACAATGGCGGAGACGGCTTGACGAACGGTACCCTTCGAGGGGGTGCAACGTCAGCACAAGTGATTCAACTGGCGGAGCAGTACATTGCGGCGAGCGGCGGACAGGAGAACACGGCGGGAAGCGTTTTCACCCATGTGGACGGACCGAAGGCCAAGCAGCAGTTGATGGCTCCCGGCAACTTTACGGCGGCGGCGTTTGGGTTTGTAGTCCCCGAGCCGGCGACCTACCTAGCGATGGGAACCGGACTGCTGATTCTCGGCATGGTTCGACGCAAACGGAACTCCAACTAAGCCTGGCGCAGTATACTGCCTAGATGGCAGCCCGCTCTCAGGTAAACATTGGAGAGTTAGTAGAACTGCGGGAGCTTGCTCCGGGTTCTTTGGATTCTCTTCTCGAAGAGGAGATAGCAGTCTGGCGACGGGACTTGCGTTGGGACTTTCATTCCTCCGCGGCGCTGGTCCGTAAGTTCGCCGACGAGCAAACCCTAGGCGGCCATGCCTTAGTCTCTGGTCGCGACGTTCTCGGCTACGCATACACCGTAGCCGAGAGCGCCAAGGGTCTGGTGGGCGACCTGTTTGTAAGGGAGTCGTTCCAATCGGTCGAGGCGGAGAATCGACTCTTAGCCGCATGCGTGGATTCGCTCACGAAGACGCGCGGGGTGAGTCGAATCGAATCGCAGATTCTACTCCTGGAGCATCCCCGGCGGATGCCGGCGGCGTATGACGATCACCTGAAGCTCTACGAGCGACAGTTCATGCACTGCTCGCTGGAGCCCTGGCCCGCATGGCCGAGCGGTCCGTCAGCCCGGCGATTGGATTTAGATACGTGGCATGATCGTTATCGGGACGATGCGGCGCGGATGCTCGCCGACGCTTACGACGGGCATGTCGACAGCCACATCAATGACCAATATCGGAGCATCGCCGGGGCCCGGCAATTTCTGACGAACATCGTGGAGTATCCAGGCTGCGGACGCTTTGACGAGGGTGCCTCTTGGTTGGCTTGGAGCCGGGATACGGGTCGGCTGGTAGGCGCGTGTTTGGCTAGCCGGGTTGCCGACGACGTGGGGCATATTAC
>JANODS010000628.1:0-11882 GCA_031412835.1 Acidobacteriota bacterium
CCCAAGTGGCGGAATTCTGGGGGGTGGCGCCGTTGACGAGGAGTTGGTCGGGGCGGCGGATGCGGTTATCGAGATTGCTGGGGGCGGGCTTCATTTCGAGGCGGAGGCCGAGATCGACGCTGAAGTTGCGGAAAAGTTTGAAATTGTCCTGGACGTAGAGATCGTATTCGGGGTAGTCGGTGACGAAGTCAAAGCGTCCGGCGACGAACTTGTCGCCTTGCGAGATGAAGCCCTGGGAGCGTTGGCCGACGCGGCCGAGCAGGAAGTTGGTATGACCTTGGAGGGTACCGAGGTCGAACTGCTGATTGACGTCGGTGGGGAGGCCGAAGGTGCGGGGGTCGACGGGATTGAGGGCGGTGGAGAAGTTGACACTGGGGTTGGCGTTGAAGCCGCCGACGGTGCCGCGGTCGTCGTTTTGCCGTTGCAGGCGGACGTTAACGCCGAACTTGAGGTTGTGTTTGCCTTTGACCCAGGAGAAGTTGTCGACGAACTGGGCGGTGCGGACGCGGCGGTTATTGCCGAAGGAGAAGTCAGAGATGAGGTCGACGGGACCGCCGAGCGAGGGGCGGGTGAGGGAGGCGAGGGGCTGATCGAAGAAGAACTCGAACTGGTTGAAACCGATGACGAATTCATTGGTGATATTCGAAGTGGGATTGGTGCGCCAGTTGGCGGCGAAGTTGCGAGGCGTTCGCTCGGTGTTGACGAGGCAGGTGGTGCCGGGGAAGAGCGGGGCACCGCCATTGACGCGGTCGCAGTTCGTGTCCTGACGGCCGAAGGAGTAGCGGATGTAGACGGCGTTTTGCGGATCGAAGATGTGATCGACCTTGAAGGTGATGTCGTTCTGGCGCTCGTTTTGGGGCGCTACGAAGGTGTAGCCGGCGGTGTTCAGACCGTCGCCGAAATCGAAGCGGTTGGGGAGGGGGGATTGAGCGATGAGGGCGGCGATGTCGCGGTCGGCACCGATGCGCTGGGGATCGTTCTGGAAAATGTTGTAAGAGCCGATGTTACCGATGGGGTTGCCGGACTGGTCGACGGTGCCACCGGCGACGCCGGCGGGGAGGTTGCGGCCGGCGCGGTTGTACCGATAGGTGCCTTGGCGCATGGCCTGGGTGTAGACGGTGCGGGTGACCTGGGCGGTTTCGAGGGCGCGGAGGCCCTGGCCGTTGGCGAAGAAGAAGGTCTGATTCTTGATGATGGGTCCGCCGAGGGAGCCGCCGAAGATGTGCTGGACGAACTGGCGTTTGCCGAGGCGGTCGAGATTGTTTTCCCATTCGTTGGCGTTGAAGCGGGGGGTGCGGTAGAACCAGAAGGCGGAGCCATGCAGGTCGTTGGTGCCGGACTTGGTGACCATGGCGACTTGGGCGCCGGAGTTGCGGCCGGAGTCGGCGGTGAAGTTGCCGGTGATGACGCGGAACTCGGCGAGCGAGTCGGGGTTGGCGCGGATCGGGGAGAAATTACCCCCGCCGGCGGAGGTTTCGTTCGTGTCAATGCCGTCGAGGGTGTAGTTCCAGGCGCGATCGCGAGCGCCGTGGACATGGATGCCGCCGC
Organism: Acidobacteriota bacterium; assembly: GCA_031412835.1. Classification (GTDB taxonomy): domain Bacteria; phylum Acidobacteriota; class Terriglobia; order Bryobacterales; family Bryobacteraceae. Next base: position 1,549 of record JANODS010000628.1, read on the forward strand.
CCGTATTGCCGCCGGAAGTGATGCCGGGTTGGATCAGGACGAGTTCGAGGGGATTGCGACCGCGCGTACCGACGATGGGCAAGTCCTTGATGATTTTCTCTTCGATCAGATTGCCCATGTTGCCGGAAGTGGAGGTCTGCACGGCTTGGTAGGCTCCGCTGACCTCGACCGATTCAGTAACGGCACCGAGTTGGAGGACGACGTTGACGGTGGTGGGCTGGCCGATGGAGACGAGGGAGTTTTTGGCGCTGAATTTCTTGAAGCCGGTGGCTTCAACGGCGACGGTGTAGCGGCCGGACTGGAGAGCTTCGAAGAGATAAGTGCCCGCTTCGGTGGTCTTTGTCTGGAAGGAAACGTTGGTTCCTTCGTTGGTCAACGAGACGTTGGCGGCGGCGACGACGGCACCCGAGGAGTCCTGGACGGTGCCTTGCAACCTTGACGTGGTGCCCTGCGAGAAAGCCGAAAGTGCGGCGAGAGTGAGTGCGAAAGTGACCCTGAACAACATCCTGACAGTGTAACATCGGAGCTAGAACATGTTGATCTTGGCATCGCAGTCGCCGCGGCGGCGGGAGATTTTAGAGCGGGCGGGGATACCGTTTGTGGTCCGGGTGGCGGACGTGGATGAGAGCTTGCGGGCGGGGGAGGCGGCGCAGAGCTACGTGCGCCGACTGGCGACGCAGAAGGCGGTGGCGGTGGGCCAGGCGGGAGAGGTGGTGCTGGGGGCGGATACTACGGTGGTGGTAGGCGGGGAGATTTTAGGCAAGCCGGTGGATGAGGCGGATGCGGAGCGGATGCTGGGGTTGTTAGGGGGGAGGACGCACGAGGTGATAACCGGGATTTGTTTGAAAGTGGGCGGTCAGCTCTACATTGATGCCGAAACGACGCTGGTGAGGTTTGTAGAGCTGAGCGGGGAGGAGATTTCGGCGTATGTGCGGACGGGTGAGCCGATGGACAAGGCGGGGGCGTACGCGATTCAGGGTGGGGCGAGCCGGTATATTGACCGGATTGAGGGTTGCTATTGGAACGTGGTGGGGTTGCCGGTGGCGAAGGTGTTTGGGCAACTGCGGCGGCGGGGTCTACTTTAGATTTTCACTTTGGGATAACGGGCGCGGACCCAATCGACGAATTCATCGGGGCAGGGCATGGTGGAGAGGCGGCTTTGGCGGACGAGAGCGAAGTGGGGGAAGAGGTTAGAAGCTTTGACGGCGTGGAGGGTGGTGGGCGGGTCAAGGCGGCGGAGGAAGGTGAGATCGACGACGGCGGATTTGGGGTTTTCGGGATCGGGTCGGGCGGGGGAGTCGACGCGGGCGAGGCCGACGATGGCGGCATCTCCCATGCTGTGGTAGATGAAGACTTTGTCCCCTTTCTTCATGGCCCGGATGGATTGGACGGCTTGGGCGTTGGTGACGCCGTTCCAGACGGTTTTGATTTCTTTTTCAAAATCGGAAATGCTGTAGGTTTCCGGGTCGGTCTTGGCGAGGTGGTAGCAGGGAGCAGGCATAGGTCGTTTGTACTATTCCTTTGTAGCAGAAGCAGTTAGCCCAACGGGCTAAGGTGGAAGACCACAAAGAACTGGAACTCGTAGGACGATTGAGGTGGTATACAATAGCGGGTAAGGCAGTGCAAACTGGCATTGAGCCGAAACTGGTCCCGAGTCGGCAAAATCGAAGAGAGGTTTTATGCAAAGGCAGAGCAAATTGAGGGCAGCGACTCTCGTATGGTCCCTGATGCTTCCCGTGGTTGGAATGGCGCAAAACACGCCGAAACCAGCGGACGCGCCGACGATACAAGAGGTGAAGTCTCCAAACGCGAACGCGGGTTTGGATAGTGCGGCTCCTGTGGATCCGAAGGGATACAAGCTAGGACCGGAGGACGTGATTGGGATTTTCGTTTGGCGGGAAGAGCAATTGAGCGGTCCGTTTGTAGTTCGTCCGGACGGCAAGATAACTTTACGGCTGGTGGGCGACTTGAAAGTGGAAGGGCTGACGCTGGATCAGGTGAAAGAAGAGGTGACGAAGGCGTACGGGGAGAAGTTGAACCGGCCGGAGGTGAGCGTATCCCTGATGCGGGTTGGGAGTAAGAAATATTTCTTAGTTGGCGAAGTGGGTCGGACGGGAATGTTTCCATTGGTGGTGCCGATTACGGTGCTTGAGGCTTTGAACGCGGCTGGCGGGTTGCGAGAGTATGCCAACAAGAAAAAGATCATTATTTTGCGGGGTAGTCAAAGAATCAAGTTTAACTACGATGAGGTAATGAAGGGCAAGAAGCTCGAGCAGAACATTTTCCTCGAGAATGGCGACCAAGTCTACGTGAAGTAGGTTTTGGGATTGGCTTGAACGGGCGGCAATTGCAATGGGTAGTGAGAAGTAAAAGGTAGAGGAGCGAGTCAGGCAATGCAGATGCAGGAATCATTCGAGATCGGCCGTCGATCAATGGACATGGAAGACTATGTCGACGTGCTGCGGCGGCACAAGTCGTGGATATTGGGCCCGCTTTTCGCGGGGATCGTGATTGCGACGGTGGTGGCGTTTTTGTGGCCGGATACGTATGTTTCGCTTGCGGTAGTGCGGGTAACGTCGGCGAAGGTACCGGAGCGGTATGTGCAGTCGGGTTTGAACCAGATGCTGAATGAGCGAATCAACACCATTCAGCAGCAGGTGTTGAGTCGTACTACTTTGATCAACATCATCCAGACATTGGATTTGTATGATCGGGACCGTCGTCGATTGCCGATGGAAGACGTGGTTGACCGGATGAGGTCGAAGGACATTGTTTTTGGCCATGTGACCACGGCTCAGGGGCAGGCCTCGCGGGCGGGTGCCTTTCCTGTCACTTTTAAGTACGAGGATCGTTACAAGGCGCAGAGAGTAACGAAAGAGATTGTCAGTCGTCTGATTACCGAGAATACGCGGGATCAGCTGGGAATGACCCAGAACACGACCGAATTCTTGACCGAGGAAGTGGCCAAGGCGAAGACGAGATTGGATCAGATTGAGCAGTCATTGACCACGTTTCGGATGAAGAACGCGGGCCGTTTGCCGGATGAGCGATCGATGAATTTTTCGGCGTTGCAGAGTGTCGAGAATCGGATTTCGACGTTGAACACGGGGATCCAGCGGATTAATCAAGAGAAGCTGATGCTGGAGTCGCAGATCCGTTTGCAGCGTGAGCAGTACAACCAGGCGGTGGCGGCAGCCACGGCGATGTCGAACGCGCCGGTAGGGGAAGCGGCTAAGACGAGGGTCGCGAATGAGCGGTTAGTTGCCCTGGAGCGAGAGATTCAGGGTGCTGAGCAGGTTCTTGTTCAGTTGCGGGAGCTGTATAAAGAGTCCTACCCGGATGTTCAGAGGGTGAAGGGCAACCTCGAGAATTTGAAGCGCCAGAAGGCGGACTTGACCAAGCGTGAGGAGGAGTCGGCAAAGGCGGAAGCCGCGGCGACGCCAGCGGTGAAGGCCGCGCCTTCGAGGCCGTTCGTTCAGACTAAGGACATGCAGGCGATGCAAATTACTTTGCGCCAGATGGAGACGTTGGTGCAAGCGAAGGTTACCGAGGTTCAGGATTACGTTACGGAGCTAGCGCGCCTGAACGCTCAGGTTCGGGACTTTCAGGGGCGGATTGGTTCGACTCCGATGGCCGACCAGGAGTTTTTGTCGCTGAGTCGGGACTATGATAGCGCCAAGCAAGAGTATCAGCAGATGTTAGCCAAGCAGAGCGATGCCAAGCGAGGTCAGGAAGTGGAGCGGCGTAATCAAGGTGAGATGTTGGAACTGCTCGACGATGCTTCGCTGCCGAGCGAGCCGACCGAACCTAAGCGCGGGATGATTATTGGAGCGGGAGCGGCTCTTGGGCTGATGTTGGGAGTGATCCTAGTGGGAGGCCGCGAGATGAAGGACACGACGCTAAAGAACTTGAAGGACGTGCGGGCTTATACGCAATTGACCGTGCTGGGTTCTATTCCGCTACTTGAGGAGGACTTGGTCGTAAAACGGCGAAAGCGATTGACGCTGTTGGCTTGGTCCACGGCAATTCTGATCGGCGCGATGGTGATGGGCGGATCCTTCTACTACTACATCGCGAACAAGCCATAACGGGCCAGAGGACGAGAGACAAAGACCATGAGCAGAGTTCACGATGCCTTACGCCGCGCCGAGCGCGCGGGATCCTTTCAGCCGACCGGGGGAGCGTCGCCTCCTCCTTCAACCATGGTGCCCGCGTATGCCCAGCAGGCGATGCAGAGCGCCGCGGCGATGGTTAATGATCCGGTAAATCTGCAAGGACTTCTCGATAAGATCGAAGAGATTCCATTCCGTCCACTGGCCGACGCCCATTTGATTGATCCGACGCGTCCGAGCGAAGCGCCAAGCGAAGAGTTCCGTAGTTTGCGAACTCGGCTGAACCACATGCAAAGTTTGACTCCGATTCATTCGATTGTGGTCACGTCGCCTTCGCCGGCGGAGGGGAAGTCGTTTACGGCCGTGAATCTGGCGCTGGCGCAGTCGCATCTGGCGGGAAACCTGACGTTGCTGGGCGATTTCGACTTCCGGCGGCCGATTGTGCATACGCTGTTCCAGGTTGATCGGAGCCCTGGAGTGACGGATTTCTTGCTCGGACGGGCGCAACTGCATGAAATTATCAAGAAGGTAGCGGGTACGAATTTGTACATCATGCCGGCGGGGGAAGCGGTTTTGAACCCGTTGGAGCTTCTCAATTTGCGGGAAGTGAAGAGCATGGTGGATCGGTTACCGTCGGTGTTTAACTGGGTGATTCTGGATACGCCGCCTCTGCTTTTTGCGGCGGATGCGAATCTGCTGTCGACGATGTGTCACGGAACGCTGCTCGTGGTTCGGATTGGCACGACGACCATCGATTCGGTGACCCGTGCGATGCAATCCCTTTGCGAAAACAACGTTTTGGGTATTTCCGTGAACGGGGCGCGACGGGGCGAACTGTACAGCCGCTACACGTACTATCACTCGTATTATTATTCCGCCGAGGCCAAGGCTCGCGAGGATGGGGAGGCCGATGCGCAGGCTCTTAGTGCGGGAGCGCCGCCCGGCGAAAAACCCGAATAGGTCTTTCGCTTACGACGGTCGGCGGAGGCAAAGGGCGCTGTTCTTGCTGCCGAAGGCGATACAATTTGCGACCGCGGTTTCGATGACGAGCGAACGGCTAAGGCCGGGGACGTAGTCGAGGTCGCAGTCGGGGTCGGTTTGTTCCAGGTTGAGGGTGGGCGGTACGACTCCGTCGCGCATCGCCAGGAGACAGACCGCTACTCCGGCGGCTCCACTGGCCCCTTGCGGGTGCCCGATGAGGCTCTTGACGGACGAGCCGCATAGCCGGTAGGCATGGTCTCCGAAGGCGAGTCGGACGGCGCGCGATTCGATCCGGTCGTTCAGAGGCGTCGATGTCCCGTGGTATTGGATGTACTGGACATCCTCTGGTGCCACTCCTGCCTCGGTCAGGGCCATCCGCATGGTGCGGGCCGGTTCTTCGCCACACTCTTCGAGCCGGACGCGGTGGTAAGCCTCGCAGGTGGACCCGTAGCCGCCGATCTCTCCGAGGATTACGGCTCCCCGGGCGATGGCTCGTTCGCGGTCTTCGAGGACAAACATCCACGCTCCTTCGCCGACGACGAAGCCGTCGCGATCGCCGGAAAACGGGCGGGAGCCGCGGGTGGGTTCGTGGTTCCAACTTTGAGTCATGATGCGCATGAGTTGAAAGCCACGGTGGATGAGCGGGGCCAACGGGGAGTCGACTCCGCCGGCCAGCATGCAGTCGATCATGCCGCACTGAATCTGCCGGTACGCGTAGCCGATGGCGTCAGTGGAGGAGGTACAGCCGGTGGAGATGACGTGGGACATACCGCGCAGCCCGAAGTACATGGAGACTTCACTGGCGAGGGTGCCGATGGTCGAAGTGGGAATGACGTAGACGCTGCATTGTTTGTGTTCGCCGGCGTACCAGTGACGATATTGCTGTTCGGTCCACTCCTGGCTACCGCCGCCTGACCCGAGGACGATGCCGATTCCACGCAGTTGGTCCATCGACATGGCTTCGGTTTTCAGGCCCGCGTGCTCCAACGCCTCGCCGGCGGCGGCGCGAGCGAGTGGGGTGACGCGCGAAATGTGGGGCCGCTCTTTGGGATCCGTCCACGCGTTTTCGTCAAAGTCCGTGATCTCGCCCGCGATCTGAACGGGGAAGCCGGAGGGGTCGAATCGGGTGATTCTTTTGACTCCGCTTCGTCCTTCCCGGCAGGATTGCCAGAACTGTTCGCGTCCGATTCCGTTCGGGCTCAATGCCCCAATTCCAGTGATGACTACCCGCCTAGCTTCCACCCTGTTAGTATATGAAGTTCGCATGGAGACTTTTCCCCCGCTGCCTCCTCCGGTCCCGGCCGAGCCTCCCGAGCCGCCTCCGTTTGTGGTGCAACCGCCGCCAATGCCCGTGGTGGCACCGCTGGCGATGGTGCCACCGCCGGTGCCGGTGGAGCGGACTCATCTCTTATTCGCGGGCCTCGAAACGGGGGTTTTGGGTGCGGGACTGATGCTGGTTTGGTTCGCGTTGGACTCGCTTGTGGAGCGGCAGCAGTGGTGGGCGATTCTGAATTTGTGGGGGTCGGCGATCTACGGCAACGTCGTATTTCGGATGAGTTTAGGGAAGGCGAGTTTGGCGGGAGCGGCGCTTCAGCTCTTTCTGGGTGGCGTAGCCGGGGGATTAATCGCCTTGGCAATCGGACGGCTCCGCAGCTTCGGAATGGTTCTCTTGGCTTCGGCGGTGGCGGGTTTCCTTTGGTATTGGATCCTGCAGAATGGGATTCTACGAACCTTAAACCCGCTGATCCCGAGGATGACTCCGCAGCCGGCGACAATCCTGGCCCATCTTTTGTTCGCGGCGGTGTTGACAAGGATCCCAGGCCGCAGCCATCGTTTGGCCGCGGCTTGGGATCGGCTAGACCGCGGACTAGACGGCTAGGGCGGCAACCGGGAGCAACTCGGCGATCGACTCGACGATGGCGGTGGGGTGATAGGGGAAATCGGCCAAGTGGGCCCGTTCCGTGGATCCGGTGAGAACGAGAACGGAGCGGAAGCCCAGGTCGGTGGCACCGCGGATATCGGTTTCCATGGTGTCGCCGATCATGGTGATCTCGTCGGTTGCCAAGCCCATTCGCTTGCGAGCGGCCCGCATCATGAATGGATTCGGTTTGCCGACGTGGTAGGCCTTTTTCCCGGAGGCGGCTTCGAGCAGGGCGACGATGGCCCCGCAGCCGGGACGGGGCCCCTCATCGGTGGGGCACCAGGTATCGGCATTGGTGGAGATGAGGCCGGCCCCGGAAGCGATGCACCGGTGGGCAACCTCACACATTTCGTAGGTCAAGGTCCGGCCTTCGCCTACGACGACGAAGTCCGGATGGCTGCGGGTGATGGCGTATTGCACGTCGTTGAGCGCGAGCAGGAGTCCGCCCTCCCCGATGACAAACGCGGTTCCGTTCGGCTTCTGTTGGTGCAAGAAAGCGGCCGTGGCCATGCCTGAGGTGTAGACATGATCCTGGGTGGTGTCGATACCCATTTTCTGCAATTTGAAGACCACATCCAGCGGCGTGTAGGTGGAATTGTTTGTCAGAAAGAGGTAGGGGATTTTCTCTTCGTGGAGGTGAGCGATGAATTCGGCCGCACCGGGGATTGCTGTTGCGCCCCGGTAGAGCACTCCGTCCATGTCAATGAGATAGCCACGTTTCATTCCCTATTCTATAACGTTGGGTGTTGCAATTCGATTAGCGCGTCCCTCGGGCGCGGGATTCAGGCGAAGAAAAGGAGCTAACACTTTTTCGATTTATCGCGTCCTCTTAACGACGGCCAGACTTTAGCAGGCTCGCTGTCCACTTTATTTCATAAGGAAAGAGCATGAACCTCGAAACCAGCCCAACTACCCAAGACGGATCCTCCGCCATTGCTGTAGCCGTCGTCGGAGGCTTGATCGCCGCCGCTTCGCTTCCCGCGCAGACGCGACCGCCCACCGATCTTGAAATCTTGAACTACGCGCTCAGTCTTGAGCATCTGGAAGCCGCCTTTTACAACCAGGGTCTTCGCCAGTACTCGTCCTCCGACTTTGAGAAAGCGCCCTTTTTCGCGCAACTCGGCGAAGTGACGGCCAGTGAGGTCTACTCCTACCTAAGCTTGATTCGCTCGCACGAAAACACCCATGTCCGGAGTTTGGTGGCGGCGCTCCGCAGCTTCGGCGCGACCCCCGTATCCCCCTGCACGTACAATTTCAGCTATTCGAGCGTCGAAGATTTCTTGCGCGTCGCCCAAACGCTTGAAAATACCGGTGTTATGGCCTACGCCGGCGTGATTGGCATGATTAACAGCCCCAGCATTCGCACCACCGCGGCCACGATTGCGACCGTCGAGGCTCGCCATGCCGGTTATCTCAACGTTTTGAACAACGGTTTGGCCGCGCCCGAGGCGTTCGATGTGCCAAAGACGATGGCGGAGATTCTGGCGGCGGCGGCCCCCTTCTTCAAATCTTGCCCCGCTGCGTAGAACGGAATCACCAACCCCGATTAAAGGACACATCACAATGGAAACCACACCGCAAATCTCTTCCCGCTCTTCCCGCCGGAATTTCTTCACGACTGGGGCACTGAGCTTAGGCATCGGAGCTTCCGCTGTCACGATTACCGGGCGTCCAGCGATGGCGCAGACGACTCCCGCGCCCGTGACGGACATCAGTATTTTGAACTTCGCGCTCACCCTGGAGCATCTCGAAGCGGCCTTCTACAACCAGGGTCTGACCCGATTCGCGGCGAGCGATTTTACCGGGGCGAGCTTCAATCCGCTCGTCGGCAACTTGATCAGCGCCAAGCTGTTCGATAACTTTAAGGCGATTCGCGACCACGAAAACGTCCATGTCGAGGCTTTGAAGACAACCATTCGGAGTCTGGGGGGCGTTCCCGTTGATCCCTGCCAGTACAACTTCGGCTACACCAACTTTGATGGCTTCGTCGCGGTGGCGACGGTGCTCGAAAATACGGGAGTGATGGCCTATAATGGCGCGCTCGGGATGATTCAAAGCCCCGCGCTTCGCACTGCAGGCGCGACGATCGCGACCGTGGAGGCTCGCCATGCGGCCTACCTGAATCTGATCTCGCTCACCATCCCCTTCCCGGCTGCTTTTGATCCGGCGAAGACGATGCAGGAGATTCTTGCGGCTGCCGGACCGTTCATCACGTCCTGCGTTGCCACTCCGGGAACTGGAGGCGGAGCCACGACGAAGGCTGTCGCGGGCCCGAAGGATGTCACGACGATTCAGCAGTTCCTTCTCCTCGATGGCAGTGCCTCCGTTGCCTTCGATGCTAAGCCGCTCAAGTACTCGTGGACCGTTCTGAGTGGGAACGCTGGGCTCACGGGTGTCACCACGGCGACTCCGACCGCCAATTTCCTGCTATTTGGCCCGGCCGTGTTTGAGCTGACCGTGACCGACTCGGCGGGCGGAACGGCAAAAGACACGGTGACCGTCAACTACGCTGGTAACGGCAAGTAGCGCAACGGCGCGGAGGGGCTAATTGAGCTCCTCCGCGCCGTTGTTGTCGACGAGATGTGTGGGCCGCAGGTGGGCCGGGGGACGGGCTCGGACCCCGGCAGTTAGCGCCGAGATAGCAGGCCGCTTGGGTCGGGGGAACGGTCCGCGGATGACGCTTTGGCCAAGTCCGGTCTGTCGTTCAACTACGCCCCGCCGTTCTTTTCGACGAGATCTGGAAGTTGCGGGTGGTCCGGGCTCGAACCCGGTGCTTCACAGCGAGATCGGCGGACCGATTGGGTGGGGAAAACTGTCCGCGGGTGACGTTTGGCGACGTTCGGACTGACGATCAACTATCCTGGCGATGGCAAATAGAGCGAAGGTGCCTGGTTGTTTTCGACCAGAAACGAGAGCCGCGGCTGGGCCCAACCGGACTTGGACGCGGCCCTTTCGGTCGAAGTCGCCGCTTCTTTCCGTCAGAAGGCCGGTCAGCGGATGACGATTTGGCAAAGGTCGCCTTGACTGTCAGTTACGCTCGCGAGGCTCAATGGGAGCTCGTCCCCGCCCTTGTTTTCGACAAGATCTGTAAGCTGCGGGGGGCCGGGGGACGGGCTCGGACGCGGCGCTTCCAGCCGACGTCCCCGAATGACGTTTTGGCGAAGTACCCGCCAACGATCAGCTACGCTGGCTTTGGCAAATTGAGCGGCGCGTGGTTTTCGATCTAGAATCCGCGGCTGGGCCGGTAGCCGGGCCGGGCTCGGACACGATACTTCTTGCCTACATCGCCGACCACTTCGACGGCGATTTTGCGGAACCCG
>JANODS010000629.1:0-2009 GCA_031412835.1 Acidobacteriota bacterium
GCTGCATGTTCGGTTGCCAGGTGCGGCGGGTTTTGTTATTCGCGTGAGAAACACGATTTCCGAATCGCGTCTTGATACCAGTTACAGGACATTCCATAAGAAGACTCCGAAAAGTTGGGGTCGGCGGGGCACACAAAAAACTGCGTGCACGCAAGGACCTAGAATAGCACAGGGCACCGAGGGGGCGCAAAACTAACGGTTTCGATTACTCCTGGGTTCCGTCGAATTTCTCCCCGGATAGAATCCGGCGAGTCAAACCAAGTTTTCCAGAAAAAAGAGAGCTGAACGTGGCACCGACGGAGTGGCCGAGGCCACCGCCATGGTGTTTTTTCAAGTAGACGGCGGCACCGGAATGCCAATCGGACTCGAGTAGACCCGGGTCGAGGCCCTTGGGCTGTTCCGGATGGAGCACGCCTTCGGCCTCCGCGGTTCGAAGAATTCTACGACCCGCGCTTTTCACTTGGGCGGCAATTTCAGCGTCCGACCAGAGTTCCCCATACCGCTGATCGAGAAAATTCATCCCTTTAAGGAACGACTTCCGGATCAGGAGGGCGAAGGAGCCGGGGTACTCGACCGGTTCGGAACGGGTAGGTTCGGCAGGAGGATGCAGCTCCGGACGAAGGTTTTGAGGAGACGGCAACGACCGCAAATAGGAGGATGGGCTACCCGAGGGGTCGCGAAGCGTCGGCACGGCGGCCGCTATCTCTCCATTTTCTTCCACAGCGTTCGCAAGTAGCTCCACGGCACCGGCAGCGAGTTCGACGCGGGGATCGAGAAAGAGAATGCTCTCGCCCTGGGTCGACCGCAGCCCGATATTGGCGGCCTTGGTCCAACCGAAATTCTTGGGAAGCCTTAGGTAGGAAACGGTCGCATGGCCCTCTACAACGAGCGAAGTCTGATCGGTTGAGGCGAGGTCAACGACGATAATCTCGGTCTCGTTCGCCAACGGGGAAAGGGACAGCGCAGAAAGGCAGCGTCGCAAATTTTCGTCCTGGTTGCGCGTAACGCAAAGGACGGAAACGCGAATCGGCGCGACTGCGGGGGTCACTTCCATAGGGGATTTGGCGATTGGGCCCGAAAAAACCCGGCGCAAGAATCAGAGGTTGACTCTTGCGCCGGGTTCTTGGTGAACAATCGATTACTTGGAATCCTGCTCGACGCCGGCGCCTTCGCCTTGTTGCAACTGCTTGAGGCGTTCTTCGCGACGTCTCGCGCGGTCGGCGGCACGACGGACGAGCTCAGAACCAACCAGTTCCAACATCGCCGTCTCCGCGCCATCGCCCTTGCGGACGCCGACCCGGATGATCCGGGTGTATCCGCCGTTGCGCTGGGTGAACCGCGGCCCAATCTTCTCAAACAGCTTCTGCACGGCAGCCGGGGTGAGCAAGAATTGGGCGGCCTGGCGACGGGAATGAAGGGTATCCCGCTTCGCCAAGGTAATCATTTTCTCGACAAGGGGCTTCGCAGCCTTTGCCTTTGGCACCGTAGTAACAATGCGCTCTTCTAGAATGGCGCTCGTAACCAAGCTCCGTAACAACGCCCGACGGGCGCTGACGTCACGCTTGAGTTTAAAACCTGCTCGCTGATGTCTCATTCTCTTTCTCTAACTTCGAATTTTTCGGGGACGAGATCTAATCGTCGAGTTCGGCGCTGTCACTCATGGAGGAGGAGCCAGCGGGCGAGACTAGGCGGCCCTGCGAATCGAACTTCATACCGAAGCCGAGCCCGAGGCCAGAAAGGATCTCTTTGATTTCGTTGAGCGATTTACGACCAAAGTTCTTCGTGCGGAGCATTTCGGCTTCGGACTTCTGAACCAGATCACCAATCGACTGAATATTGGCGTTCTTCAAGCAGTTGTAAGAGCGAACAGAAAGTTCGAGTTCCTCAACCGACCGATTCAATACTTCGTTAACTTGACCCGTGACGCGTTCGGCGGGCTCTTCAATCGCTTCAGAAACCTCTTCAAAGTTAATGAAGATGCTCATATGATCTTTCAACAGCTTGGAAGC
>JANODS010000630.1:0-2282 GCA_031412835.1 Acidobacteriota bacterium
AGAGAGAAGCGTCGAGATCTCGTCGCGGTTCATCTTCTGAAAGGTCTTGACGGTCAGGACATTTTCTTCCAGTTGTTGTACCGTTTCCACGCCGCTGACGAGCGTATCGACGTCGTGGCTGAGGGTGTAACGAAGGCACTCGGGAATCGTGGCGATTTTCGCCTTCGTGATCTCGCCGATGGCGTTCGACTTCATCGCGAGCAGGCCTAGGCCCTTGGCGCGAACCTTCGGCAAAACGTCCTTGATAAAGCTCAGGTAATGGGGGTCGATCAGGTTCACCGGATGCTGAACCGTTTCCCAGCCATCGAAGCCCTTCAGCAGCGCTTGATGCACTTCGGGGTCGTGGTGGCCGGTGAAGCCGATATGCCGCACCATTCCCTTCTTCTTCGCCTCCACAAACGCTTCGAGCGAACCGCCGGGCCCGAAGATCTTTTCCACTTCGTCCATGCGCGCGACTTCGTGGCAACACCACAGGTCGAGGTAATCCGTGTTCATGCGTTTCAGCGTGGTTTCGAGCTGCGCCATCGCTGATTTCTTGTCCCGCAATTCAGCCTTCGACATCAGCAGGATCTTCTTCCGCAGACCGCCTGTAAGCGCCTTGCCGTAAACTTCGTCCGACTTGCCATTGTGATACTTTGCGGCAGAATCGAACATCACGACGCCAAGGTCAATCGCCCGGCGGATGATCTTGATTCCCTCCTCTTCGCCCTTGACGGCCATGTGGTAGCCGCCCAGCGTAAATCGAGAGACGCGCAGGCCGGACCTGCCCAGCGTGGCCATGGGCATGGGGGCATCAGCTAACGCGGTGACGGAGGTGCCGAGCGCGGCAGCGGTTGCATTCAGAAAATCGCGACGTTCCATGCGCTTATCGTATCAAGGCTATCGAACGATAGTGACTCGCTTGATCGAATCGAGCCGAGGCCAGGTTCGGTCAAAGTACGCGTTCCCTTCCTGCTGCGCCAATCGCGGGTCCGGGCCGGGGCCGAGCGGGGCGATGTCGCCATAAACGAAGTTGAGTTGGTCCAGCACTTCGAGGCCTTGAGTAACCTTGCCGATGGGGGCGAAGCCTTGGCCGTCGAGCGAGGTATTGTCGCGGAGATTGAAGAAAAGTTGGGTCGACCGGGTGTTCGGGCCGCGCGTCGCAAAGGTCAACGTGCCGCGAACATTCTTCTCCCTCACCGGGTCATCCACGATCTCGCGTGAGGACCAGAGCCGATTCGTCTTCGGCTCCTTATGAATGCCCCACTGCACCACGAAACCGCGGACAACACGAAAGAACTTTTGCTCGTCGAAGAACTTCTCTTGCACCAGTTCGTAGAAACGGTCCGCGCCGATCGGCGCCCAAGTCCGGTTCACCGTCACCGTGAAGTCACCTTTCGAAGTTTCGAATTTCGCTTGGAACTCGTCCGGTGCGCGGACGGTCTCTTTCGGTTTCTCGGCGACCTTCGCCGGGCCGCAAGCGGAGAGCAGGACGAGAGCAATCAGCCAACTATTTCGCATCGCGCCAATTGTCTCCCACTCCGGTGTCGACAACAAGCGGTACCGCGAATTGCCGTACCGATTCCATCTCGTGCTTCACCATCGTCTGCAAGGCCGCCACCTCTTCGAGTGGCGCTTCGAAGACGAGTTCGTCGTGAACCTGCAGGATCATTCGAGACGCCAGCTTCCGCTTGGCGAGCAGCGCTTGAATCTTGATCATGGCGAGCTTGATCAGGTCGGCGGCCGAACCCTGTAGCGGCGTATTCACCGCCGTTCGTTCGGCAAACGAGCGAGCGTTCGGGTTGCGGCTGTCCATATCGGGAATCGGTCGACGGCGCCCGAAAAGCGTCTCCGCGTAGCCCTTGGCGCGGACATCCGCGATCGTGGCTTCGATGAACGTTTTCACGCCGGAATAGCGGGCGAAATAGGCCTTAATGTACTTCTCGGCTTCGTGCTTCGGAATGCCCAAGGCTGTCGCTAAGCCGAACGAAGTCTGGCCGTAGACGATGCCGAAATTCACGGCCTTCGCTCCGCGGCGCATCTCCGGGGTGACGAACGCCGCGTTGACGCCGAAGACCTCCGCGGCCGTGCGGGTGTGAACGTCCTCGCCGTTCTGGAAGGCGTCGGTCAGCACGGCGTCGCCGGACATATGCGCGAGCAGTCGAAGCTCGATTTGCGAGTAGTCGGCGACGACGAGTTTCCAGCCGGGAGGCGGGATGAAGGCGGCGCGGATCTCGCGTCCGAGTTCGGTGCGGACGGGGATGTTTTGCAGGTTCGGGTTGGAGCTGGAAAGGCGACCAGTG
>JANODS010000631.1:0-2296 GCA_031412835.1 Acidobacteriota bacterium
GAACGCGGCATCTTCAACATGCGCCCCCGCATCCTCTTCCCCGCCTTCCAACAAGCCGGCCTCCAACAGCCCGCCGTCTCCCGCTTCGGCTTCCTCCCCCCCTTCCTCCGCAATCGCTCCGGCGGTGCCGCCGTCGATGCCGCCGCCGAACGCCTCCGCATCCTGGAACCCGTTCTCCCCTTCCAAGTCTTCACCGGAACCCTCCCGAATGCCCGTTGAAACCCCCAGCTTCTCCCCCAGCTTTTCTAATGACCGCCTCCAACGCGTCATGCGCATGGAGCAAAACCACTTCTGGTTCGCCGCCCGCCGCCGCCTCGTCGCCCACCTCCTCCGCCGCGCCGCCGTCTCCCCTTCCCACTCCGTCCTCGATCTCGGCGTCGGCGGAGGCCTCTTCTGCCAACTCCTCGCCCAGTCCGGCTACCGCATGACCGCCCTCGATTTTCTCCCCGCCGGCCTCCGCCGCCTCCACCATGACGCGCCGTCCGTCCAGCTCGTCCAGTCCTCCGCCGAATCCCTCGGCCTCCGCGACGCCTCCTTCGACGCCGCCCTCGCCCTCGATGTCCTCGAACACATCGACGACCACGCCGCCACCGCCGAACTCTTCCGCGTCCTCCGCCCCGGCGGCTGCCTCATCCTCACCGTCCCCGCCTTTCCCGCCCTCTGGAGCTTCCGCGATACCGCCGCCGGCCACCGCCGCCGCTACCGCCGCCAATCCCTCGTCCAGCTCCTCGCCGCCGCCGGCTTCGCCGTCGAACACACCGGCTACTACCAATGCCTGCTCTTCCCCTTGGCCCTCCTCTCCCGCTGGGCCGGCCGCCGTACCGCCGCCACCCGCGATTTTGAAGATACACCCCCCAAATTGCTCAACACCCTCTTTCAAGCCCTCTCCACCGCCGAAGTTCGTCTCGGCGGCTTCATCCCCTGGCCCTACGGCTCTTCCTTATTCGCCGTGGCCCGCCGTCCCCAATGAGATCCCATGAACTTTGAACTCTTAGTCTTCACCGCCGACCCCCTCCGCGCCCAACTCGTCACCGCCGCCGGTGCCGACGCCGTCATCATCGACTGGGAAAACCGCGGCAAACATCGCCGCCAATCCGGCGCCGATACCGAAATCAACGCCGACACCCCCGCCGACCTCCGCCGCGTTCGCCAAGCCATCTCCGCCCCCATCATCTGCCGCATCAACGGCCCAGGCCCCACCCTCCGCGCCGAAGTCGATACCGCCATCCAAGCCGGTGCCGACGAACTCCTCCTCCCCATGGTCCAAACTCAGAATCAGGTGCTCCAATTCCTCGACGCCGTCAACGGCCGCTGCCGCGCCGGCATTCTCATCGAAACGCCCCCCGCCGTCGACCTCGCCCCCCAACTCGGTGCCCTCCCGCTCCATCGCATCTACGTCGGCCTCAACGATCTCGCCATCGCCCGCCGCTCCCCCAGCATCTTCTCCGCCCTCTCCGATGGCACCCTCGATTCCCTCCGCCCCCACATCCAAACCCGCTTCGGCGTCGCCGGAATCACCCGCCCCGACGCCGGCGATCCCGTCCCCAGCGCCGTCCTCATCGGGGAAATTGTCCGCCTCCAATCGTCCTTCTCCTTCCTCCGCCGCTCCTTCTGGCGCGACACCGCCGGTCGCGATCTCCCCACCGAAATCACCCGCATCCGCCATGCAATCTCGAAGGCGGCCCAACGCAGCCAACTGCAAGTTGACCGCGACCGCATCCGCTTTCTGCACTCCATCGAATCCCTCGTCTCCAGTGCCGCCTAGCCCCTTCACCCTCCGCGCCCTGGCCCTCATCGCCGCCGCCTCGCTAGTCGGCTATGGCGCCGCCCTCGCCCGCTTCGATCCTTCACCCGACGAGTCCTGGATGGTCCTCGTCTCCAGCCGCCTCGCCCACGGCGACCGCCTCTATCAGGACGTTTTCTGTGGCGTCACCCCCCTCTCCTTCCAGCTCCAAGCCATTCTCCACGCGCTCTTCGGCCCCAGCCTCGCCGCCCTCCGCGGCCTCGCCTTCATCCTCTACGCGCTCACCGCCCTCGTCATCCTCGCCACCGGAATCACCCTCCGCCTCTCCCGCTTCCAGTTGGCGTTTCTCCTCGCCGCCACCCTCGTCTGGACGGTTCCTCCAAACTCATCCACCTACAATCCCTGGGCCGTGCTGTTCGCTCTCGGCGCGCAGTACAGCGCCCTTCGCCTCCATCGCTCGCCGCACGCCGCACGCTGGGCCGCCGCCGCCGGCGTCGGTGCCGGGCTCGCCTTTGCCACCAAACAGAACATCGGCCTCCTCTGTTTCGCCGC
>JANODS010000632.1:0-1173 GCA_031412835.1 Acidobacteriota bacterium
GCCGGCAACTCGGGCACCACGGCAGGCGGCGGCGGTATCTGATCTCCAAGCAAACTCTTGGCCACCCAGTAGCCACGCTTTACAGGGCTGGTCCGCAGGCCCGGCGCGTTCTTTGTCAAAAACACGGCCATGGCTAAAAGACCGCCACGGTCATAGCGGTCGGCGTCCGGAACGCGAACCCAAGTATTATCGTTGCCTGCGACCGGCGGCATTCCGTAGTGGCGGGCCAAAACAGGATTCACGAGCGTGTCGCGAGCGTAAAGCAAGTCGAGAATCGAACGGTTACGGCGAAACACGTCCAAAAGAAAGCGAATCGGCTCCTCGAACATCGCCGCCCGCAAGGCATCGTTGAATGATGGAAAGCGCGCCCGATCCACAGTGCCAATCTGCTCGAAATCGCGAATATCCAGCCAGTTGGTACCAAATTCCACCGCTAACGCCCGGCTCCGGGGGTCTTGCAACATTCGTCGCGTCTGGGCTTTGATGACTTCGGGCTTACGCAAGCCGCCGGCGGCGGCAAGCCGTAACAGTTCCTCGTCGGGCATGCTCGACCACAGGAAATAGCTCAGTCGACTGGCCAAATCGAGATCCGAAAGCGGCTGAACTCCACTGCCCGCTTCAACCAAGTCCACGCGGTAGGAAAATTTCGGAGACATCAAAACCAGAACGACCGCCTCGCGGATCGCCCCCTCATGATCCAAGGCGTAGCGCTCTTTGGCCTCGCGATAGAAAGACTGCAAATCCGCTCGATCCGCCTCCGCCAGCGGACGGCGATACGCGCGGGCCGCGAATTCGAACAACGACTCCAAGTGGCTCGCTTCGGCGTCGCGCCGCGCTTTCCGCACCCAGCGAATGCTCTCGCTCGCCCGGTTGAAGAAGTCTCTGACCGCCTGCATCGCGACGTCGCTGCCGCCCTTGGCGAACTGCAAATAGTCGGCCTCTAGCTTCCGAAGCTTCGGCTCCGAGATGATCTTCTCCACCTCGATGTCGCCCACCTCGGGCTCGCCGTCTTTGAAGTCATCTCGCGTCCCGCGGGTCCCCAGCTTGGCGAATTCCACATACGTGCGGATATTAATGGAAGCAACAAAGTCCATCTCCCGCCACATCGCGTCCAATCTCGCTTGTTGCCCCGCGTCCAGTAGCAACTCATAAAGCGGTTGGTCGTCGCGGAAG
>JANODS010000633.1:0-2327 GCA_031412835.1 Acidobacteriota bacterium
AGCTTCGCCGTCGACGCCAACCGCTGATGGTTCACAAACGTCCCGTTCCTGCTCCCAAAATCCGAAATCTCACAACTCAGCGGATTCCCCGCCTCAATCGTGATCTTCACATGCAGCCGACTCACCAGGTCGTCCCGATCCGAATCGAAGGCCACCTCGCACGAAGGGTCCCTCCCAATCGTCACCGTCCGGAATTGCTTCACCGGAAACTCGGCCACCGTTCCAGCCTTGCTGGAGTTGCGGAAACGCAGAACCACTTTTTGTTCCATCTCTACCTCGTCATCGGAATCAGCGTCAATTTGTTGTCAATCGCCTCACAATTATTTTTTGAGGCGAAAAGCTCCGTTCCGTCGCTATGCCAATCGACAAGCAATTCTGAACGGACTTTTATGGCCCTTGATCCAGCCTCGATCCACCGCTTGGTAGAGACCCATCTCTCCTATGCCCACGCCATCGCCGCCGGCGTACTCAAAACGCTGCCCCGCCACGTCGAGCGCACCGAACTGGAGAGCGCCGCCGAACTCGGCCTCACCGAAGCCGCCAGTTCGTTTGATAATCGTCCCGGCGTCCAATTCAAAACCTTCGCTTACTACCGCATCCGCGGCGCCATCTACGACGCCATCCGCAAAGCCACCTGGTTCACCCGCGACCATCAAAAGAAGGCCCAAATTCAAGCCGAAGCCGCCACCAACGAATACTTCGCCGACGCCTCCTCCCAACCCTCCCACGGTCCCTGCGACCTCGACGAACTCGACCGCCACGTCGGCGCCGCCGTCGCGTGCTACATGCTCTCCCTCGATTCGAACAAGGTCAAACCAGCCGTCGACCCCGCCGACTCCGCTGAAAAAACCCTCCTCAAAGCCGAACAAAAATCCGCCCTCGCCGTCGCCCTCGAACGTCTCCCGGAACGCAATCGCGTCGTCCTCGAAGCCTACTACTTCGCCGGCCGAACTCTCGAAGACATCGGTGCCGAATTCGGCCTCTCCAAAAGCTGGACCTGCCGCCTCCACGCTAAAGGCATCGAACTTCTACGGGATTCGATGGGCGTTCGCGCAACCTCCGCCGCCAGCCTCCGATAAGGGATCACCATGGCAGATCCCATCTCCAAGATTGGCGTCAAAGCGGTCCTCCCCCACACCGCCGATACCCCCGGCCTCACCACCGGCAAAAAGTTCGAGGTACCCAAAGCCGCCCCTGAAAAGGCCGCCTCCCCCGAAGCTACGGTCCTCAATCCCCCCGACCGAAAGCAGATGGAGCAGGATCTTCGCCGCCGTATCGAATCCACCGGCACCCAAAGCCCCAGCCTCCTCTTCGGCCCCGACATGACCAAATTGGATAACCGCATCCAAGCCATGAGTGCCAAACGCGTGCCCCCCACCGTCCGCGCCGAACTGGAAAAAATCGAAGCCCGCTTCCAAGCCTCCCAAAGCAAACTCGGCGAAATTCCGGAAACCAACAACCTCCGCGATCTCCTCAAAATGCAAACCGAAATGTACGAAATGAACCAAAACGTGGAACTTCTCACGAAGCTAGTCGACTCCACCACCTCCGGCGTGAAACAGACGCTCCAAATGCAGGTTTGATCATGCTCCGCATCTTACTCATTCTTACTCTCCTCCTCGCCCTCACCGGCTGCCTCAAAAACGAGCTCCAATCCGGCCTCAACGAACACGAAGCCCAGGAGATCATCGTCCTCCTGAAAATGAACGGCCTCGACGCCTCCCGCGACCTCATCGCCCACGGCAAAGAGACCCCTACCTGGACCATCTCCGTCAAAGGCGGCAACCAAAATCTCGTCCTCGCCTGGCGCATCCTTCAGGAAAACGGTCTCCCTCGCCAACGTGTCAAAGGCCTCGAAGAGGTCTTCAGCCAGTCCGGCCTCATCCCCACCGCCGGCGAAGAAAAGGCGAAACTGCTCGTCGGTCTCACCGGCGAAATCACCCGCACCCTCAAGATGGTCGAAGGCATCGTCGATGCCCGCGTCCACGTCGTCATCCCCGAAAATAGCCCCCTCCTCGACAAGAGCCAGTGGAGCCCCCCCACCGCCTCCGTCTTCCTCAAACACCACGGCCCCAAGCCCCCCATCACGGAACTCGAAATCAAAACCCTCGTAGCCAAAGGCGTCGAAGGCCTCAGCCCCGACCAAGTCGCCGTCATCGCCAAACAGCAGAGCGAACTCCAAGCCCAATACCGAAACGTCACCTGGACCCCCGGCAATCAAGAGATCACTTTTGCCGCTGTTCTGCTCATGCTCGTCGCCGCCGTCACCGCCGTCGCCCTCGCCCTCCAACTCCGTCGCCTCCGCGGTCAAATCGACGCCATGCGCC
>JANODS010000634.1:0-3092 GCA_031412835.1 Acidobacteriota bacterium
AGCGAGTTTGTCGCCGAAGTCCGTCGCGACAAGTTCTCCCAAGTGCTTTTTCTCCCGCAGTACAACGCCAGTCTTAAGCTCCGTTGCCTCGAAACGATGACCGATATTCTCCGCGACTATCCCGAATACCCCGGTCGCGTGCTGTGAGCGACCGCATTTATTTCCGCCAGGACGACGGCCACGTGGCTACCCTGTCCTCCCTTTGGAAGGGGGCCGGCCCCGGACTCGTTCGAAACTTCGTGGCCCTCCTCCGCGTCCTAGAGTCTAAGCGAGTCAGAAGCACCCTTCGCCTCATCGCCACAACTGCCCATGCGGATAGCCTTCTTTACTGATTCTTTCCACGAAGTGAATGGCGTAGCTCACACGAGTCGCATGCTCACGGCCACGGCCCAGCGCTTGGGCGTTCCGTTTCAAGTCGTCTGCGCCGGTCCTCCAGACCCTGCCTCTGGTCGTCTCCAACTGCCCCGCGGTCGAACCTCCTTCGCCGTCGAGCGGGATCTGTTCTACGATCCCTTGTACTACCGCCACCGCGCCACCGCGGAAGCCCGGATCCGCGAATTCGCTCCCGACGTGATCCACATCACCGGCCCCAGCGACGTCGGCACCATCGGCGTGGTCCTGGCCAAAAAACTGAAGATCCCCCTCGTCGCCAGTTGGCACACCAATCTTCACGAGTATGCCGCCGAGCGCCTTCCGCGCTTCGTCCCCGACAAGGTCCGCCAAGGCGTCTCCGCGGCTTCGCTCCAAGCGCTCGGCGCGTTCTACCGCCTCGCCGACGTCGTCATGGCCCCGAACCCCGAGCTCCTCGAACTCGTCGAGAAAGCATCAGGCCGCCCCGGGTTTCTCATGCGGCGCGGCGTCGATACCGTCCTCTTCGATCCTGCGAAACGAACCCATCCCGGTCGGCCTTTGCGCATTGGCACCGTCGGCCGCCTCTCGGTCGAAAAGAACATCCATTTCTTGACCACCATCGAGCGCCATCTGCTGGCCCATGGCGTTACCGACTTCAAAATCTGCATCATCGGCGACGGCGGCGAGCGCGAGAAATTGGCTCGCGATCTCCAACACGCCGAGTTCACGGGGGTCCTTCGCGGCGAAGCCCTCTCCCGCGCTTATGCCGATCTCGACCTCTTCGTGTTTCCGTCCCGCACCGATACCTTCGGCAACGTGGTTCTGGAAGCGCTGGCCTCTGGCGTTCCCGCCGTCGTCACCGCCGCTGGAGGCCCGAAATTCATCGTCCGCGACCGCGAAACCGGCTTCGTCGCCCCGGATGACGACACCTTCCTGGCCAGGACGCTTCAACTCTCCACCGACCACGAGCTCCGCAATCAGATGGCCTCCCAAGCCCGTATGGCCGCGATTGGCACTACATGGGACAGCGTCTTCGCCGAAATCGAAGTCGCCTACCGCGCCGCCACTGTTCGACCGGGAGCACGGCAACAAATTCATCCGACCGCGACGCCCATGGCGCAAACTCCAGACTAGCCGACGTCCCCCGTCGCTACTCTTCGACCGGCAAAACAGCCACAAACTCCCCCCGCACCAGGAATTCACCCGGCCGCAGCTCCCATGGCTCAAACTCCGGATTAAGCGGCGTCATCCGCACCAGCTTGTGCTCCCAGCCCTCCTCGTTCGTCACCTGCTTCTCGCTCGAATAAACCTTCACCGTCAGTTCGCTCACCCCGCTTTCAATCCGTTCGACCAACAGCACTTTCCCCTGGCGGCTCCCACCCTTCGGTTCCCGAAAAACGCAGCGGCTACCGTCCGGAATCAAAGGCTCCATCGACCGCCCCCGCACGGTCACCACAAACATCCCCTCGGCCACCGGAATTCCCTCCGGCACCTCCTCCCACCCAGCCTCTTCCGGCGTCTGCTCCGCGCTCAAGCCTCCGGCCGCCGCCCACGCCGCGTAAACCGGCAGATGCGTCCGATACTGCAACACAGCCGACGCAACGTTTTCCCGGTACAGCCGCCCCAGCCGGGCAGGGAAGTTGGCTACCCGCGTCGCCTCCCGCTCCGTAATCCGTACCGTATGCGACAAATGGTCTTCGAGAAACTCTAATACCCGCTTCCCGCCCCACTCCCGACCCTTCGCCGCAATATCCGCTTCCAGCAGCGAAAGCACATCCGCCTCCCCGGCGGCAAAAGATTCCCAGTCCCGGCGTAGACGCAAATGCAAAACATCCGTCTCCACGTCCAGCAACAAAACCCCGACCACCTCTTTCGCCCGCCCCGGCAGCGCCACTTCGAGGTAGGCAAACTCAGCTCCCCGTGCAGAAACTACCTCCGTCATCCCTCTTCCCCCCTCCTCCCCTTATCGTCCCCTCTCTACTTTTTCTTAACCGTTACATCTGGCCCATACGGATAATAACCCTTCCGCGACCGTACTTTCACATTCGGCAGCGACACTTCCACCCGAAGATTCCGGAAAACCCGCCCGGCATCCTGCGCCTGCGGCGTAAATCGCAGCAGATATTGCGTCGTCACCTCGCCCGTCGTGTTCGCCACCGCCCGGAACATTCCCCGCGCGATCTCGGACGCATAACCCCCCGTTCCCACCTTCAACGCGTAATTCCCTTCATCCGAAGGGGTCGACAGATACCCCGAAACGTCCTTGTAAAGTCCCTGCAACGGATACTCCACCCGGCCCCCGGTCTCTTCCGTCAATTGCGTCAAAACCTTCTCGCCTTCGTTGTTGAACCCGAACGCCACCGTCGAAACACCGTAAATCGTCACCAAATTCCGCTGCGCAATCTCCAGCACTTCGTTCAGTGTCTTCTTACTCGCATTGTCGTGCCCGTCGCCGATCACCACAATCACGCGCCGCGGTTCCAGCGGTTCGCCCTTCACAAGACTCCGCGAAGTGCAAGCCATATAGATCGCATCGTACAGCGCCGCTCCGCCACCCGGCTTCAACTTCCGCAGCTTCTCGACAATCTTCTGCGAATCCGACGTCGTGTTTACCGCCAACTCCGCTTCATTCGAATACGTAATCAAGTAACCGCTATACCGCGGGTCGTCCGGCAACAACGCCAAGGCCAACTCAATCGCCGACTCCTGATAATTCTTCCAATGCAACCGGCTCGTATTCG
>JANODS010000635.1:0-4351 GCA_031412835.1 Acidobacteriota bacterium
TCTTCGCGTCCGATTCCTCGCTCGTCACTAGCTTGTACTCAATCTCCACCGCCTTCACAATGTCGTAAACCAACACCGTCGAACCAAACCCAATCCGATCCCGCGGCACCTTCGTCAAATCGATCATCGAAAGCTCCGCCAACCGCTGCTGTAACTGCCCAAGCCGAGCGTTCACCATTCCCTGCCGCTCTTTCGCCGCATGGTACTCCGCGTTCTCGCTCAGATCCCCCAGCTCCCGCGCCCGAAGGATCTCCCTCGGCAACTCATTACGGAACTCATACTCTAGCGCCGTAATCTCATCTTGCAATTTCTTCTTCAGTGCTTCCATTGAACCAACTTCCATTCACGACCGATCGTCTTCAGTATACCTAGTCGACGGTCCTCACTGGCTAATGATGTATGCCCGAGCCTCTGCCTCCCCGCATTTCACCAAAAATACGTTGTCAATTCCTCTCCGCGGTCCCATCTTCACGGTGACCTTCACTAGGCCCGGTGCCAGCTCCTCCCGCCGACGCACGCTCTCGACGCTCCCTCCACCCTCCTCCACCGTCACCACCACCTCCTGCGCCGTCGCCGCCAAGCCAATGCTATCCGTCGTGAATACCCACATATCCACCGTCGAGCCCACATCGGAAAACTCGTCAGGATACGGTAGAAACGTGATGTTCGCCGCCTGGCTCGACGGAACCCCAAACCAATACGGAAGCCGCGACCCCGGCTGACCCTCCGGCCCGCGTACCACCAAATTGCCAAAACTCTCCCCCGCCACAAACTCACCCGCCCAGTTCAACTGCAACGTCGTCGTCCCCCCAGGGGCCAACTCAAACTCCGTCGGTTCCACCGTCGGCACGACCCCCTTCCCCGCCTCCACGGTTATCCTGTACCGACCCGCCTCTCCCCCCACATGCGTCACTGTCACCGTCCGCGAACCCGGCCCCGGTGCCCCGCCCGCGCCCAAGTTCAACACCGCTGGCTGAAACGCAAGCGGTACCGTCGCCGAGCTCAGCAAGTCCAACTTTCCCGCCCCGCTAGCCTGCGGCGAACGCCCATTCACAAACGCCGAACTGCCGTTGATCAGCAACGACCGATACTGCCCCGCCGTCAACCCAGGCCGCAACTGCTTCAAAACCGCATACGCCCCCGCCACCAGGGGTGCCGAAAAGCTGGTCCCCTGCGTCACGACGTAGCCCGTCGCGTTGAACACGCCCCCCCGCGTCTCCGTCGTCCCCGCCGCCGTGGCAATGAACTGGCCCACCGCCACCACATCCGGAGAAATCCGCCCCTCCAGCGTCGGGCCCCGCGAAGAGAACGACGATAGCGGTTGCGACGCCAGTTCAAAGGCAACCGTGTTCGAAAACGTCAGCGTCGCCTGCGACTCCGGAGCATCCGCCACCCCCTGCTTCAGAAGTTTCCCGGATTCAAAACCCACCATCAACGCCGGCAATAAAGCCCCTTCCACGGACATCGTAAACGGAATCGGGTCCAGAGCATGGGTATAAACAACCGCACCAATCGCACCCGCGGCTTCCGCATGGTTCAGCTTCACGCTGAAGTTGCAGCTCCCCCGCAGAATCAGCGCCACCGCCCCCCGCAGCCCCTCCCCGGCCAACGGGCTGCAAGCCAGTCCCGTCGGATCCACCCCGCTCACGTCCACCAACCTCCCCTGCACCGGAGCCATCGGCCTTGGTCCCGTCGACGCCACCGCGAATACATCCCCTACCCCCTCCAATCGAACCCCCTGCCCCAGCAACCGCTCGTTCAAAATCGACCCCACCGAAATCCCGAATCCCGCCACCGCCGGCGCGTCCACGGATCCTATATCCGGCCCGTCATTCCCCGCCGCCTTCACCACCATCACCCCCATCGCCACCGCCCGTTTCACCGCGTCCGACATCGGGTCCACATCCTCCCGATAAGGCGGCGAAAATCCCAAACTGATGTTCACGACATCCATCCCATCCGCCACCGCGTCATCCAGCGCCCGTAAAAATGATGCCGAGTTCGCCACCTCCCCCGTCGCCCCGCCAAACACCCGATACGCCCCGATCCACGCTCCCGGTGCCGCCCCCACCAATTCGCCAAACGGGCTTCTCACCCGCCCCCCCGCCGCCACCATCGCCACCGCCGTCCCATGCCCCGCCCCGTCCACAATCGATTCCGGCGTCCCGTTCAACCCGTCGTAACTCCGCTGCACAATCACTTTTCCATTCGTCGCCTTCCGAAACGCCTCACTCGATACCCTTGGAAACCCCTCCGGCGCCTTCATCTCCCCTTCCTGAAACCCCGGATGATTCGCGTCCAATCCCGTATCAAGAATCCCAATCTTTATTCCCGCCCCCGCTCGACTCGGGTCCGCGAGCCGCTCCCAAGCCTGCGGAATCCCGTGGCTTTTCAACGCTCGATCCAAATTCGTGTGCGCCCGCACCACCGGCGTCACCCGCCGAACCCCGGCCATTGCCTCCAGCGCCGCCACGTCAGTCGACTCCACCACCATCGCGTTCGCCACCGTCTCCACCCGGCCCCGCACCCGATGGGTTGCCCCCATTCGCTGCGCCAACCGATCCTGCGCCATCCGCCGAATCGCTCGCGTCGGGCGCGCCTCCTCCGTCAACTCGACGATGTACAGGTTCGGCACCACCTGCCCACAGAGCATCACCGAACCCAACAAAAACAGACACAACCGCATCATGATCATGGTTTTCCTATCGAACCGGTAACGAAGCAACTTTCGAAGCTACTCCATTCATGGTAAGCACAACCGGCTGAATCCCCACCGGACTTTCCATCGGTACCGTCGCATTCACCTGATACAAACCCACAAAGCCCGGAGCCAATCCCGCAAATAGGACTGTCGCATTCTGCCCCCCAATCGTCAACTGCGCTGCTATCTTACAAGGTGCCAGCACCGTCGAGGACGCCGCCTCTCCCGTCAACGGCTGATTATCCACCGGCCCCAACCCATTCGCATAAAGCTGCACCACCCCGCCCCGGGGCACCGCCGTACCCCCCGTCACCAAACCGAAATTCTGATCCAGCGCCGCAATCAACTGCCGCCCGCTCACCGCATCCGAATACTCAAAGAATGCCGGCGAAACCTCGTTCAACGCCACCGTCAACCGCGAACTCGAATACTCCCCATTGCTCACCTTCAACTGCACCTGCGACAGCCCCGCCAACTCCCACGGTACCTGCACATTGATCTGTCCCGGGCTCACAAACGAAACCGCCCCCGGAAAGCTCCGCCGCGTCTGCCCCGGAACATCGAAACCCACACTAACCTTCGCCAACGAAATTGGCAAATAGTTCGTCCCAAAGACCCGCGTCTGGTCCGTAAACGAAGCACCAAAGAGGGAGATGTACGATCCCGGCGCCAAGCCCCGGCCCAACTGCCCGCTCGCCGCGTTCACGACGCCGTCACTTCGCAACGCCGGCTCCTGAATCACCGTTCCCACAAACTCCACCCGTGGATCGCCTCCGTTCAACGGCTCCACTGAAAACACCTGCTGCCCCAACGCCGCCCCCGCCGTCACCCGCGCCTCCGCAATACCCAACTCATCCGTTGATTGCGATGCCTGCGTAATTCCGCCGCCCCCCACATCCGCCCGAAAACGAACCCGTAAGTTAGACACCGGCGTCCCATACTGATCCACAAACTTCGCCAACAGGATCAACCCCCGGCCCGGCCCCCGCGTAAACCCATCACCGCCCAGCGCAAACGCGTTGAACGCCACATTGTCGCCCTGCACATAGAGGTACGGAACCCGCAGCGGAGTCCCTCCGCCTTCCACCCGGATAATCCCCTCGTACATCCCCGCCCGCGGCTTGGTGCCTTCTAAACGCACCGTAATCGTCGCCTCCTGATTCGCCCCCAGCGTCACCGAACTCGGGTTCACCGTCACCCGCGCATTCGCATCCGTGTCCCGCTGCACCACGCTTAGCCGCACATTCGCCGACGCCGACCCCGCGTTGCGCAACCGCAGCGTCCGCGTCACCGGCAGCGTCGTCGCCGTCACCAATTCGCCAAACGACAACGTCGCTGGCGACGCCAACACAGTCGCCCGCAAGGCATTTCCAGCGTCTAACTTCCCCGCTCCGATCGCCACCGCTCGGCACTCGGCTGGCGTCGGGTGCCCTTCATCTGGATGGGCACGATGCTCCAGTTCGGCGGGCTGGCGGTGATGCCGTTTGCCTTGCTGGTGCTGTCCGGTGGCGGCAACGCAGCGGCCTGGCCGCTGTGGGTGGGTTGGGTCGGCGCGGGGATCGCCTTCCTGCTGGTCGGTGCCGGCATGCACACGGTGCAGACCGCCGGCCTGGCATTGGCTACCGACCAGGCGCCGGCCGAAGACCGGCC
>JANODS010000636.1:0-6696 GCA_031412835.1 Acidobacteriota bacterium
ACATACACATGCGGAGTTCCCAACTTCTTCGCCGCTTCCACCATCGCCCGACTCTGCTCCACCGGCACCGTCTTGTCGTAGTCCCCATGCACAATGTACTGCGGAATCGCCTTGATCTTCTCCATCCCCGCCGGGTTCCCGCCCCCCGAAATCGGCCCCAACGCCGCGAACATCTCCGGGTATTTCATCGCAATCGCCCACGTCCCAAACGCCCCCATCGAATGCCCCATCAAGTACACCTTCTTGCCGTCGATCTTGTAGTCCTTCCGCACCTGCGCCAGCACGTCCAGCACGTCCGTCTCCGCGTCTCCCCGGTACATCGACGCCGGTCCCCGTCCCTTCGGGCAAACCACAAACAGACCCCGCTTCTCCGCCTCCGCCTTCATCCGTCCCGCCGCATACTGATCGAAAATCGAGTTCTCATCCCCGCCCATCCCGTGCAACGCCACCACCAACCCCGCCGCCTTCGTCCCGTCATAACCCGTCGGTACAAACAGCCGATACGGCTGCAAACTCTGGTCCACCCCGCTCCGATACGCCTTCGCCAAATCCCCCGCCTTCCCCGCAAACGGATCCTTCCCCGCCTCCCTCGCATCCAGCAACTCATTGGCCCGCGCAAACTCTTTCTTGTAATCGATCCGGAACGGCGACCGCTCCCCCCGGTCCGCCCGGTCATACAGCGCCAAGGCATACGCCGCCGTCGGCTCCTCCGGGTTCCGCTTCCTTAAAGCCGCCACCTCTTTCGACAAATCCTCCACGTGAATCGCAATCGTCCGCCCCGGCAAACTCTTCTCCCCCAGCGACAACCGAGCATCCACTAGGTAGTCTCCCGACGCCTCCGCCGGAATCTTCGCCTCGATCACCATCGGCAGTTTCGCCGCATCCACGATCATCGCCGCCGCCACCGGCGGACCCGCCATCTCGTTCGGCCGCCGAAGCGTCAGCGTCACCGCCACCTTCTCTTCCAACGGGCGCGTCGCCGCGAACATCGTCCCCAATGTGACCGTCACCGTAGCCCCCGGAGCCACCACCGCATGGTCCGCCTTCGCCTGCAACCCGGCTGCGAATTCCACCGCCGGCGTCCACTCCTGTCCCATCATCAGCGCCGTGCCCTGCGCGTAGTGCCGCATCGCCTCGCCGTACTTGCCCCCCGCCCCGGCCGCCTGCGCCAACGCCCCCAGCCGTTTCGCCTCCGCCTTCTGCTCGTCCGCTAGCGGTCGACTCGCCAGCATCGTCCCGTAACCCACCGTCGTCCGCAAAACAAGTTCGGCATCCTGCGCGAATAGGATGCCGAAAGAAACCAAACTCAGAAGAAAGGAACGGATCATCCCTTCAGTTTGCGATAATTTGCCAAGCAACGTCCAACCGTCTCCATCGGCGTCGTCTTTCCCTCGTACTCAATCAGGTACCCTTCCACCCCGCCCACCTTCTCCGCCATCGCGAAAATTTTCTTCCACGGTGCCGAGCCTTCCCCAAACACCGTCTCGTACCCCTTCCCCGGAGCCGCCGCCCAGTCTTTCAAATGCAGCGAAACAATCCGCCCCGGATGGTCCTTAATCCATTTCACCGGATCGTTCCCCGTCTCCACGCAGGTCCCGACATCCAACTGCAAAACCACCGCTTTCGGCGTATTCTCCGCCAAAACCACCATCGGCATCTTCCCTTCCAGCGGCTGGAACTCCACCGCGTGGTTGTGAAAACCCACCCGGATCCCCGCCTTCGCCGTCGTCTCCGACGCCTTCCCCAACCGCTCCGCCACGCCCTTCCATCCATCCAGCGTCGTCACCCTGCCCGCCGACGCCATCACCATCAGCTTCGAACCCAAAATCGTGTTCAGCTCCGCCACTCGCTCCACTTCCCCCGGCGCGAACGCCTGGTTCCCGTTGTGCGTCGACAAGCACTTCATGTTCACATCGTCCAGCAACTTCCGCACTTCTTTTGCGTATTCCGGCTTCCACTGCGTGTAAGGCGAATAAAACTCGACCCCCTCATAGCCCAGCTTCGCCACGGCCTTCACCGTGCCAAAAAGGTCTTTGGCCAACTCCTCCCTCACGGAGTACAACTCCAGTCCGATCGGAATCTTCTTCTTTGCCGCCGGCATCAAAGCGACAGTGGCGGCGGAACCTAAAAACGCGCGACGATTAAGCATACCCTCTCATCTGTATCACAGGAGCACCATTCCATGTACCGAACGATCGCCCTAATATTTCTCTCTGCGGCCCTCTCGCTCGCCGCCGACATCACCGGCAAATGGGAGCTGCGCGGCACCAGCTCCGACGGCGAACAATCGCAGGTCCAACTCATCATCCGAGACTCCGGCGGCTCCCTCTCCGGCGTCGTCAATATCGAAGATGGCTCCATTCCCGTCAAAGACCTCACCGTTACCGGCGACGATGTCTCCTTCAAAATCTCCGCCGAAGGTACCACTTACACTCTCAAACTCGTCCTCAAGGATGGTGCCCTCAACGGCACCTACTCCGGCACCGACGGCAAAACCGGTAAGGTCGACGGCAAAAAGGCATAAATGAACATAGGCATCCTCTACGAGCACCCCGAGTGGTTCGAACTCTTGTTCGCCGAACTCACTCGCCGCAACATCCCCTTCACGAAGCTCCCCGCGGATGCCTTCCTCTACGACCCCACCGATCGCCCCCCCGTTGACCTCGTCGTCAACCGCATGAGCCCGTCGTCTCATCGGCGCGGCCACGGCAACGGCGTCTTCCTCGTCCGCGATTACCTCCGCCATCTCGAAGAAACGGGCGTCCCCGTCGTCAACGGTAGCGCCGCCTACGCCGTCGAAATCTCGAAGGCCTGGCAACTCGATCTCTTCCGCCGCTGCGGCGTCTCCTACCCCAAAGCCGTCGTCGTCAACCACGCCTCCCGAGTCCTCGAAGCCGCCAAAAACCTAACTTTCCCCATAGTCTTCAAACCCAACGTCGGCGGCAGCGGAGCTGGCATCGTCCGCTTCGATTCCCTCGAACAACTAGCCGCCGCCGATTTCGATTTCGGCGTCGACGGCACCGCCCTCCTCCAGGAATTCCTCACCGCCCGCGACCAATCCATCGTCCGCGTCGAAGTTCTCGATGGCGAGTTCCTCTACGCGATCCGCATCTGGCCCGATCTATCGAGCTTCAACCTCTGCCCCGCCGACATCTGCCAAGTCGAAGAGATCGCCGCGTGCCCGATCGACACCCCCGGCAAAAAGAAGCTCCGCATCGAACGCGCCGACCCCAGCCCCGAAGCCATCGCCGGAGCCCTCGCCCTCGCCAAGGCCGGCCAACTCGACGTCGGCGGCATCGAGTTCCTCATCGACGACCGCACCGGCCTCATCAATTACTACGACATCAACGCCCTCTCCAACTTCGTCACCGACGCCGTCAACGTCGTCGGCTTCGACCCCACCGCCCGCTTCGTCGACTACCTCGAACGTCGCCTAGCCATATGATCGGAGTCTTGGTCATCGCCGACAACCACTTCATCGTCCGCGGCCCCGAGCCCTCCTTCGAAGTCGCCCAGCAACTAGCCCGGCGCTGGTCCATCATCCAAATCGGCTCCCACATCAACGCCACGGAACCGTTCGAACAGTGGCGCGTCTCGACCCAAGAATTCCGCGAAAACCTAACCTGGGCCATCATCCTCGAACAGCCCCCGTCGCCCGCCGTCCGCGTCCTGCTCGCCGAGCTAGCCGCCCGCCAAGTCCCCATCCGCCAACTGTCCGGAGTCAATTAACCCATGCATCTTCTCCTTGCTCTCTTCCTCTTCGCCACCCCCGAATGGCCCCAGTTCCGCGGCCCCGGCTCCACCGGCATCACCGCTGACGACCCCAGCCTCCCCACCACTTGGTCCCCCACCAAAAACGTCGCCTGGGCCACCACCATCCCCGGCTCCGGCTGGTCCTCTCCCATTGTCTCCGGCAACCTCGTCTTCCTCACCTCCGTCCTCTCCCCGGAACCCGTCAAAGCCCCTAAAGCCGGTCTCTACCTCGGCCCCAAGCCCCCGGCCCCCACCGCCGAACATCGCTGGATGGCCTACGCCGTCGACTTCACCTCTGGCAAAATCGTCTGGGAAAAAGAGCTCCATCGCGGCGTCCCGCCCCAATCCCGTCACGAGAAAAACACCTTCGCCGCCGAAACCCCCGTCACCGACGGCGACAACTTCTACGCCTACTTCGGCAACGTCGGCCTCTTCTGCCTCGACCGCGCCGGCAAGGTCCTCTGGAAGCAATCCTGGGCCCCCGTCCCCACCCGCCTCGGCTGGGGCACCGCCGCCTCCCCCGTCCTCCATCAGGATCGCGTCTACGTCGTCAATGACAACGACGCCAAATCCTACCTCGTCGCCCTCGACAAGAAAACCGGCCAGCAGATCTGGAAAACCGACCGCGACGAAGAGTCCAACTGGGCCACCCCTTACGTATGGCAGAACGCCCAACGCACCGAAATCATCACCCCCGGTACCAAGAAGGTTCGCTCCTACGACCTCGACGGCAAGCTCCTCTGGGAGCTCGGCGGCATGTCCTCCATCGCCATCCCCACCCCGTTCACCGCTCACGGAATGCTATATATCACTTCCGGCTACGTCGGCGATCAAACCCGCCCCTACTTCGTCCTCAAGCCCGGTGCCAAAGGCGACATCTCCCTCAAGCCCGGCGAATCCTCCAACGCCTTCATCGCCTGGCACCTCCCCCAAGCCGGCCCTTACAACCCCTCCCCCCTCGTCTACGGCGACAACCTCTACACCCTCCTCGACCGCGGCTTCCTCACCGTCCACAATGCCAAAACCGGCGCTGAACTCTACGGCAAACAGCGCATCGACCCCGCCGCCGGAGCCTTCACCGCCTCCCCCTGGGCTTATAACAACAAAATCTTCGCCGCCAGCGAAGACGGCGACACCTACGTCATGGCCACCGGCCCCGAGTTTAAGCTCCTCGCCAAAAACTCCCTCAACGAAATGATCATGGCCACCCCCGCCATCGCCCGCGGCAGCCTCTTCATCCGCACGCTCACCAAGCTCTACCGCATCACCGAAGCCCCCGCCGCCTGGGACCGTTTCCGCGGCCCCAACGGCACCGGCGTCGCCGAAACCGGCCCCCTCCCCGCTGACTTCGCCGCCGGCAAGAACCAGCTCTGGAAAGTGCCGCTCCCTCCCGGCCACTCCTCCCCCATCGTCATCGGTGACCACATCTACCTCACCGCCTTCGAAGGGGACCGGCTCTTGACCATCGCCCTCGACCGCCGCACCGGCCAGTCCCTCTGGCGCCGCGAGTCCCCCCGCCCCCGCAAAGAAATCTACGACAAGCGCAACTCCCCCGCCTCGCCCACCCCCGCGAGCAACGGCAAGTCCGTCTTCGTTTTCATGCCCGACTACGGCCTCCTCGCCTACTCCACCGACGGCACCGAGCTCTGGCGCGTCCCCCTCGGGCCCTTCGACAACGGCTACGGCATGGGAGCCTCCCCCATCCTCGTTGGCGATAAGGTCGTCCTCGTCTGCGACCAAAACCGCAACTCCTACGCCGCCGCCTTCGATCAAGCCACAGGCAAGGAACGGTGGCGCACCAAACGCCCCGAAGCATTGACCGGCCACTCCACCCCCGTCGTCTATCAGCCGCCCCAAGGACCCGCTCAGATCATCGCCCCCGGTTCGTTCCGCATGGAGACCTACTCCGAGGAGACCGGCCAAGTTGTCTGGAGCACCGGCGGCCTCGCCAGCGAAATGAAGTCCGTTCCCGTCCTTGCTGACGGCATGGTCTTCATCAATGGCTACAACATCCCCGACAACGACCCCGGCAAGCAGATCCAACTCCCCTCCTTCGCCGAAGCCCTCGCCACCTCCGACGCCAACAAAAACGGCAAACTCGACCTCATTGAACTAAACAACCCGCAGGCCAAGAAGTACTTCGCCTACCTCGATTTCGACAATGACAAGGCCCTCGACGAGTCCGAGTGGAAGTCCTTCGCGCTAACCCTCTCCGCCGAAAACGGCCTCCTCGCCGTAGAAGCCGGCACCGGCAAGGTCAAGTGGAAGTTCCATCGGGGCATCCCCCAACTCCCCTCCACCCTGTTCTATCAAAATGTATTATATATGATCTCCGACAGCGGCATCCTCACCACCCTCCGTCCCTCCACCGGCGAAGTCCTCAAGCAAGGGCGCATCCGCACCGCCGCCGACAACTACTACGCCGCCCCCATCGGCTCCGATGGCAAGGTCTACTTCGCCAGCAAAAGCGGCGTCATCACCGTCCTCAAAGCCGGCGGCGACCAGCAGATCCTGTCGACCTCCGAACTCGACGACGAGATCTACGCGACGCCCGCCATTGCCGCCGGCCGCATCTACATCCGCACCCGCGGTGCCCTCTACGCCTTCGGCTCTTGATATCATCCGGCTAATGCAACGCCGGAAGTTCTTCCAGGCCGGCCTCTCCGCCGTCCCCCTGCTCTCCGCCCAGCCCGGGCGTAAGTTCAAGACCGCTCTCATCGGCTCCGGCTGGTGGGGCATGAACATCCTTCGAGAGGCGCTCGCCTCCGGTGACTGCTCCGCCGTCGCCCTCGTCGACCCCGACCCCAATCAAATGGATAAGGCCGCCGCCGAGATCGCCAAGCTCTCCTCCGACCAACCCCGCCGCTACCGCGACTACCGCGACATGCTGGCGAAGGAACGTCCCGACATCTGCATCGTCGCCACCCCCGACCACTGGCACGC
>JANODS010000637.1:0-3652 GCA_031412835.1 Acidobacteriota bacterium
CGCCCCGACCCGCCCCGCTCCGCCTCCGCCACCACCTGATCGAGCGTGAAACTGGCCTGGCCCGCTGCCAGCGGAACCAGATGGAGACCACTCAGCGTCTGACAACAATCGCCGCAGTCGTTGAAGAGATGCGATTCCGACTGCACCAGAACGCGGCGCCTCTCCCCCGCCAGCAGCCGCACCGCCATATGGTTCGCCAACGTGCCGGTCGGCAGCCAGACCGCGAACTCTTTGCCCAGTGCGGCGGCCACTTTCACTTCCAGCTCACCAACCACACCACCCAGCGAATAGTTGTCGGGCTTCACAGCGGGACCTTGCTGGTGCAGTAGCGCGGAGTAGTCTGCCGGAGAAAGCGATAGCCCATCGCCGGAAGCCACAACGGGCAGCGGCGCGGAAGCCGTTGCGGCGGCACCAACTGCGGCCAGGGAGGGCGTAGCGAAAAAGATGCGGCGGTTCATGGGTGGACCTCTTGAAGATTCCGATGATTATAACGTGGCCTCCTGCCGGAGGACGACCTTCCACTGCGACCTGCTTCGGTTCGAGTAAGGTCAAACTACCGCCGCGCCGCCCCCAGGGTACTTAGTATCCCCGCCAACGCTCGCATCCTCTGACCGTCCGCCGCCGACTTCGCCGCCGCCGCGTCTTTAACCAGACCCTTCGCCAAGCTCTGCTGCTGCCCCGCGCTCCGCTTATCCGTCCCCGCCAGTGCCGTCATCAAAGCCGCAATCCGCTGCCCCGGCAAAGCCCCGCTACGCTCCAACTGGTCCACATATGCCCGCCCCACAATCGCGTTCTGTGGCCAAACGATCTTGGGCTGGTTCTGCACATTCAACTCGTCAAAATGCACCTGATTGGAAGCGTCAATCTCGTTCTGCGTCAGAAACTTGTTCGGCACGAGTTTCAGCACATCCACGCCCCGCGCGATCTCGGCCCCGTAAATGTACCCGTTGTACCAATAGGTCGACCACTGCCCACCCATTCCGCGCTTGTTCGCATCGATCGGCCCCCGATCAAAGTACGCGATCTCCATCGGATGCGACGGATCCGTGAAATCCAACAGCGAAATCCCGCCCTGATACCACGACTGCACCAGCACGTCCCGCCCCGGAATCGGCACCAGAGACCCGTTATGCGCCACGCAGTTCTCCGTATCCGTCTGCGCCGCCGGCATCTTGTAGTACGAAGCCAGCTTCATCTTGCCCTTGTCCAGAGTGAAGATCGCGTCCGCCCCCCAGTGCATCGGATCCGTCGCCCGGCACCGCGGCTGCGCCCCGCCGCCCCACTCATCCGTAAACAGCACCTTCGTCCCGTCGTTGCTGAAATTCGCTGAATGCCAAAACGCATAGTTCGGGTCGCTCACCGCATCAATCCGCTTCGGGTTCTTCGGGTCTTTAATGTCCAACAGAATCCCATTCCCCGAACACGCCCCCGCTGCCAAACCGATCGCCGCATACACCGTGATGTCGTGGCACTTATCCGTCTGCGACGTTGTCTGCAGCCCCTCTCCGTGCGTCCCGCCCTTCCACAACCCGTTCGCCGCGCCCGTCTTTTCATCGGTGAAAATGCGCGGGCTGCTCACAATCTTCGCCAATTCGGGATGCGCCAGCGGCACTTGAACAATGTCGATCCGGAACAGCGCCGTCTCTGGATTCTTATCCGGATCACCCGCCGAGCACGCCGCCAACTCCTCCGGTTGCCGCACCGGCCCCGTCCCCGAAATGTAGATGTAAACGTTCTCTTTATCGTTCGGATCAACCACGAGAGTATGCGTATGCGACCCCCGGCAACTCTGTACCGTCGCCACCTGCTTCGGCTTCGCCAAGTCGCTAATGTCAAAAATCCGCACCCCCCGGAACCGGTCCGGGCTTGGCGGAGGCGGTCGACGCGGAGGCCGCGTTCCCGCGGGTGTACCCGCTGGCGCGGGCGGTGGCGGAGGAGGAGGCTTATACCCCTCGGGCAGCGCAATCCCCTGCCCCCCGCAATCGATCCGGCCATTCATCGCCTCGGCGGACATAAACAGCAATTTGCCGTACACCGATACATCCCCCTGCCCGCCGGGGCAAAGCACCGACGTCATCAGCTTCACCTGCCCCGGGTTGTCGATGTCGTAAAAATTGATTCCGTTGTAGTTCCCCACAAACAGATGATTCCCGCTGAACGCCAAATCAGAATTCGTCGACCCGTACTGTTGCGCCGGGGTCCGAGGTGCCTCTCCACCCACGCCCTGCTGTTCAGTAGGAGGAGGCGCCGTCGTCGTACCCGGATCTCCCGGGGCAAAGCCCTTCGGCTTCGGCAGCGTCGCAATCCGTTGCAGCCCGGACGCCGCCTCCCCCGCATCGTGCAAACCCGCCTTCAGCCCAATCCGCGGATCACTCGCATCCGAACGAGGATTCGAATACACCGACGGCGGCCTGGGCGGCGTCACCGGCTTGGCGGGAGCCGCGGCGGGCGTCTGACCGTAGCCCACCGATAGCGTCGCGGCAATCGCCAACCCGCCGCCCAACTGCGTCAATGTTCGTTTCATACTCAACGGATCTCCTTTAACATGCCGCGCATAATCTCAATCTCCGCGCGTTGCGTGTTGTCGATGTCGGTAGCGAAGTCGAACATAACTGGGTCCTGTCCCGCACCGGGGATGTCAAATAACTCGTCCACCATCACGAGCGCTCCCTCGTGGTGTTGCATCATACCTGTCAAAAACAAGCGGTCAAACGCCGCCCCTTTGGCCTTCGCCAACGTATCCATCTGCTCGACGGTCAGCATGCCCGGCATCAGCGGCATACCGCCCCCCGCCATATGCGCCGCATGATCGTGCGCCATGGCCACCGGTTTCCCGCGTTCCATCAGCCATTCCTTCATGAATCGGATCTCATCGCTTTGGGAGATCGTGATCCGCTCGCCGAACGCCAGCAGGTCTCTACTTGCCCCGCGCGTGCGCAGCAGGTCGACCATTTCCACCGCCTGCGCGTGGTGATGAATCATCCCCTGCATGAAGATCACGTCCCCCTCCGCCAACCTTTGGGCGGACAGCATGGCCTTCTCCGGAGCAACCATCTTCGTCGCCTTACCCGGAGCCCCCGGCTGCACAATGGGAGCCGGTTGTCCAAGCGCCAAGGTCACGCCCAGCAACGGCAACCCCAAGAGCCCAACCCGAATAGCCATGCGTCACTATACAGCCTGCCCATTTTATGTGTCAACCAGATTACCGCCTACAAGTTTACCGCCTACCAATCCCGACCAAACCGAGTCCTGCTGGCCAGTTGTTGAGGAATACCATGACGTGAAGATGCCACCCACGACCCGGAGGAGCGGAAAACGTTTAGACGAAACTCGACGAGTTCAGGAAGGCGAGAAACGATAACCGCGCAGCGTACGGCAACCGAATCCTTTAGCCGTCGGCCAGTTCATTTCCCTCGATTCTGATTACACTTGGGTTCATCACACCTCCCCGGCAGACTAAGAGACCGCCGCCATCTTTAATGACGAACTCAACCGCAAACTGCTTCGAGCAAAAAGCCGTCTAGGGTTGGTAGACTCGGCATGTTTTGCAAACCATCGAATCGCTGCGTTCCACTTACCGATGAAGCGCTCCACTTGTCGGTTGAATTATGGGCCAAGGCGCGGCAGGAAGGGCGACCAACCGCGGATTCAA
>JANODS010000638.1:0-2709 GCA_031412835.1 Acidobacteriota bacterium
TCCCAAGGCTAGGTAGGTGTACCCCTTTGGCTTCTCGGCGGCAAATGATGGCGAAATTGATAAGGCAACGGCAAGCGCGCCTACTATTTTCAAATGTAATCTCATTTCGAACTCCTCAAAAATCAAAGGCTAACGCCCAACCGGAGCGCTCTCCTTAACAGAGAGTCGTTCTAATCGAATCGTTACCATTTAGCCGCATTTGGGTGCCCTTAAAAAATTTCCCTTCGCCCGTCACAAACAGCCCCCCATCCCGACTTCCCCTCCACAGCCCCCTCGCCTCCGAGCCCACATGACCAAATTGAAACTCCTTTTCGCCCTCATTCTCCTGTCCACCCCCCTGCTCGCCGCCTCCGTCCGGTACTCCTACGACGCCGCAGGACGCCTCACCAAAGTCGACTACGGCGACGGTCGCTCCATCACCTATTCCTACGATGCCGCCGGCAACATCCTAAAGCGCGAGCGCGTCGGCACCCCCTCTGCCGCCGCCCTCAGCTTCGAAGCCAACCAAGGCCAAATCGACCTCCGCTACCAGTTCCTCGCCCGCCAAGGCAACTACAGCGTCGCCGTCTCCGCCCAGGAAGCGCTCTTCGCCCTCCCCGGTGCCGCGCTCCGTCTGCAATGGCTCGGTGCCAACCCCGCCGCCCGGCCCGTCGGCCAGCAGCCACAGGCCTCCACCACCAACTACCTCACTGGCTCCGACGCCGCCAAATGGCGCACCGGCGTCCCCCACTTCGCCCGCATTCAATACAAGGACCTCTTCCCCGGCGTCGACATCCTCTACTACGGCAACCCCCAGCAACTCGAATACGACCTCATCGTTCACCCCGGCGCCGACCCCTCAAAAATCCGCTTCCAACTCCCCGGCGCTACCCAACTCGCCATCGCCCCCAACGGCGATCTCGTCGCGCAGGCCAGCGGCCAAACTGTCCTCTTCCAAAAACCCGTCCTCTATCAGGAAGCCCGCGGCGTCAGACGCCCCGTCACCGGCGCCTACGCCCTCGCTGACGGCACCGTCGGCTTCCGCATCGGCAAATTCGACCCCTCGCTCCCCCTCGTCATTGATCCTGTTTTCGGCGATTTCACCCTCGCCGGAGGCTCCGGCGACGAGTTCCCCACCGCCGCCGTCGAAGACGCCCAAGGCTTCCTCTACGTCGTCGGCACCACCAACTCCACCGATATGCCCGGCGTCCTCCGCGCCGTCCAGCCCACGAGCGCCGGCGGTGCCACCGACGTCTTCGTCATGAAGCTCAGCAGCAACACCAAATCCCTCGTCTGGGTCACCTATCTGGGCGGCAACGGAGCCGATTCGGCCGGCGGCATCTCCGTCGACCGTCAAGGCATCGTCACCATCAGCGGAGCCACTACCAGCCAAAACTTCCCCGTCAGCCCCGACGCGCTCCAACGTACCTTCGGCGGCGGCACCGGCGACGGCTTCGTCGCCCGCCTCAACGCCAAAGGCGAACGCCTCCTCTACTCCACCTACCTCGGCGGCTCCGCTGACGATGCCGTCCGCGGCGTCGCCGTCGACTCGACCGGCGTCATCTACGCCGCCGGCGTCACCGCCTCCGCCAACTTCCCCACCCGCCCCGGTGCCGTCCAGGACAAGCACAACGGAGCCACCGACGGCTTCCTAGTCAAGCTCAACCCCGGCGACCCGACTGCCATCTACTCCACCCTCCTCGGCGGAACCGCCGCCGACAGCATTCAACGCGTCGCCCTCGACGCCGCCGGCAACGCCTACGTCGCCGGCACCACCGCCTCTACCAACTTCCCCACCACCACCGGCGTCCTCGCCCCCGCCGCCCTCGGCGGCACCGATGGCTTCGTTTCGAAAATCAACCCCGCCGGCTCCGCCCTCGCCTACTCTACCTTCATCGGCGGCAGCGCCGACGACCAACTCCTCGCCCTCGCCGTCTCGGCCAACGGCTCCGCCTTCGTCTCCGGCGTCACCGCCTCGCGAAATCTGCCGATGGGCGGCAGTGTCCTCAACCGTCAGTTTCTGGGCGGGCCCACCGACGGCTTCCTCCTCCAGCTTTCCGCCAACGGCAGCCAAGTCCTCGCGGCCTCCTACCTCGGCGGCAACGGCGAAGACAGCGCCGACGCCATCGCCGTCCGCGTCGAAGGAACTATCCTCGTCGCCGTCAACGGAACCTCTTTTCCGAACGAACCCGCACGCATGTATGCCTTCTCCGGCGACCTCAGCCGTGAACTCGGCATCCAGACCATCAGCTCCGCCTGCATGGGCGGAGGCAGCCGCATCGTCGCCCTCAGCCATAACGCAACCCGCTCTCTCGCCATCGGCTGGGCCCGCGCTACCGGCGATTGCCAAGCCCCCCAGTGGCTCGCTCTCCCTGGTAAAGGTGAGCCCATCCGCCAGGCCAGCTCCGAACGCGCCAACACCGGCCACGCCGAAATGTTTGTCGGCGCTTCCGGCACCAACTCCGCCCCGCAGGATTTTAAGCCGCAGGTCATTCAGCCGTACAAGCAAACGGACTCTGGCGGCCGCGCCGGCGACCCTTTCTCCACGGCCACGGGCGAGCATACCGATGAGTTCGATGATCTCTCGCTCGGCGGGGTAATGCTTCTGCATTTCAAACGCTACTACAGCAGTGCGCTGTTAAGCAACGAAGTTGCCAGCGGCCTCGGCCTCAATTGGACGCACAACTTTGATCTCTCGCTGACCAATACATCCGGCACGGCGGTGGTCAC
>JANODS010000639.1:0-5121 GCA_031412835.1 Acidobacteriota bacterium
CCGGTACGTTCCCTCCTCTCGGCCGGAGAGCGGTGCGTTATACGGAACGGATCTCGAACGGCGACCCCGCGGCTACTTCTGCCCCGTCGCCAAAACCGTCTCAAAATGTGGCAACTCCTCCTCCCGGTGCACCACCCCCAACTCCGGATGCCGAAACCGGGCCTTCTTCAAAAACGCCAATAATTCAACCTCCGAAAATCCCAACCATACATCCGCATACAACTCCCGAGCCTCCTCAAACCCATGCTTTTGCAAATCCAAAATCATCACTCGCCCCCCCGGCTTCAAAATCCGCCAAGCTTCTTTCACCGCATCCTGAGGATGCAACGCATGATGCAAACTCTGACTAAACAACGCCAGATCCACCGACCCGCTCGCCACCGGCAACTCCTCCAAATCCCCCACCCGATACTCTATATTGCCCACCCCGCTCTTCCGCGCCGCCTCCGTCCCGTACTCCACCATCTTCTCCGAATTATCCACCGCGATTACCCGCTCCGCCCGCTGCGCCAACAATAGCGACAACGTCCCTTCCCCCGCCCCAATATCGGCAATCACCATGGGCGGCAACAGCTTCAACAACATCTCCGCCACCCCCTTCCAACTCCGCCCCGGCACATAATCCCGGCCAAACCGCCCCGCCAATTCATCGAAATAGGCGCGCATCTTGTCCTTCCGCTTCTTCAAAATCAGCCGCAACGCCTCGTCGTCGGAAGCTGCCTCCGGCAACTCCTTCGCGCTCTGCCGCAAAATCTCCACCACCGTCTCATCCCCGGTGAAACGATACAGGCTCTTCTGCCCCACTTTCCGCACCTCCACGAGCTCCGCCGTCTTCAATTGCGAGAGCGCCATCGAAATACGGCTCTGCCCCATCCCCAAAATCTCCTGCAACTCCGCCACGCTCAGCTCTTCCCGGCCCAGCAGCCGCAACATGCGCAACCGGCTCTCGTC
Source organism: Acidobacteriota bacterium (assembly GCA_031412835.1). GTDB lineage: Bacteria > Acidobacteriota > Terriglobia > Bryobacterales > Bryobacteraceae. The sequence goes on from JANODS010000639.1 coordinate 952, forward strand.
CCCCAATAGCCGCAACGACCGCAACAAATTTCCCATAAGATTTACATTCTATCAAGGAATCATGATTCCTTGATATGTGTTATGATTTCCTTATGACCACTACGGTAGCCACTGAATACAAAGTAGCCGACATCGGCCTGGCCGATTGGGGACGCAAGGAAATCAACATCGCCGAGCATGAAATGCCCGGCCTCATGTCGATCCGCCGCAAGCATGCCGCCTTCCGCCCGCTCGAAGGCGTGCGCGTCACCGGTTCGCTCCACATGACCATCCAGACCGCCGTCCTCATTGAGACGATGGTCGACCTCGGCGCCAGCGTCCGCTGGGCCAGCTGCAACATCTTCTCGACGCAAGACCACGCCGCCGCCGCCATCGCCGCCGCTGGCGTCCCCGTCTTCGCCTGGAAAGGCGAAAACCTCGTTGAATACTGGGATTGCACCCTGAAAGCCGTCATCCACGGCGATGGCCTCGGACCGGAACTCGTCATCGACGACGGTGGCGATGTCACCCTCCTCATCCACAAGGGCTTCGAGCTCGAAAACGGCTCCGACTGGGTCAACTCCGCTTCGGGCTCCTACGAAGAGCAGGTCATTAAGGACCTCCTGAAGAAGGTTGCCGTCGAGAACCCTGGCATCTGGACCAAAATCGTGGCCAAGTGGAAAGGCGTCTCCGAAGAGACCACCACCGGCGTCCACCGTCTCTATAAGATGCAGCAGGACGGCAAGCTCCTCGTTCCCGCCATCAACGTCAACGACTCGGTCACCAAGTCCAAGTTCGATAACCTTTATGGTTGCCGCGAGTCCCTCGCTGACGGCATCAAGCGCGCCACCGACGTCATGCTCGCTGGCAAAGTGGCCGTCGTGTGCGGCTACGGCGACGTAGGCAAAGGTTCGGCCGGCTCTCTCCGTGGCCTCGGTGCCCGCGTCATCATCACCGAAATCGATCCCATCAACGCTCTCCAGGCCGCCATGGAAGGCTATCAGGTGACGACAATCGAAGAGACCCTCGGCACCGCCGACATTTACGTCACCACCACCGGCAACGTGGACATCATCACCCTCGACATGATGGAGCAGATGAAGGACCAAGCAATCGTTTGTAACATTGGCCACTTCGATAACGAAATCCAGGTCGATAAGCTCAACGAGCGCAAGGACGTCGTCCGCCTCAACATCAAGCCCCAGGTCGACCAGTACACCTTCCCCAGCGGCAACTGCATCTTCATGCTCGCCGAAGGCCGCTTGGTCAACCTCGGCTGCGCCACCGGCCATCCCAGCTTCGTCATGTCGAACTCTTTCGCCAACCAAACCCTGGCGGCGCTCGACTTGTGGCGGAACAAGGACGTCTACAAGGTCGGTGTCTACACCCTTCCGAAGAATCTGGACGAAGAAGTCGCCCGCCTGCACCTCGACAAAATCGGCGTGAAGCTTACGACGCTCACCCCGGCTCAAGCCGAGTACATCGGCGTCCCGGTCGATGGCCCTTACAAGCCCGATCACTACCGCTACTAAACCAGCATTTCCTCCCAGGCCGGACCCGAAAGGATCCGGCCTTTTTTTGTGTACGCCGTAAGTCTTTGTTGACCAGGAAAACTTATTTTTAGTCAACGGGGTTTGACTCTTCGGTTCCGGCCGGGACCTAAGTTTAAAAACTGGAATCCCACAATGAAGACCTTACTTGCTCTCGTACTGATTCTGCCCGTCCTGACGCTCGCCGTGCGAACCAACGGAGCAGGGGTCGGCATGACGTAAGCCGACCCCTGATTTCGGCCAAAGTTCGTCGAAGTACTTACTTATGGCCGGCGAGCCGGTGTCGCGTCGAGACAATCGCCAGACCATAGCCCCCGTCTTCTTTGCTCCGGGGTAGCCTTTTTCTTTGTAAACTTAAGGATTGATGCCCACCCGCCGCCAACTCCTTAAAACCATTGCCCTCGCCGCTCCCGTCCTCGCCCAGCCCCTCCCCCCTAACACGACCCGCCCCTGGATCGGACCCGACTTCTGGGCCAACCCCCTCCAAGACTGGCAACTCCACGACGGCCGTATCGAATGCATCGTCTCCGGCGGAGACCGCTCCGTCGCGCTCCTCACCCAGGAAATCCTCCCCACCCCCGGCACCCTCCTCGTCGAAGTCGAACTCGGTCCGCTCGACCCCTCTCTCAAAATGGAAGAAGGCTGGGCCGGCCTCCGCATCGGCACCCGCGGCAACTTCTCGGACTATCGCGACGACGCCATCTTCGGCCGCGGCGTCAACTGCGGGATTACCACCGACGGCCGCCTCTTCATCGCCGATCTCTCCGCCTCCACCCCCTCCCTCGACCCCACCAAACCCCTCCGACTCCGCCTAACCAGCGAACCCGGCACCCTCACCCTCACCGCCTTCGACCCCACCGGCCCCGTCCTCTCCGAATACAAGCGCGAGCGCGTCCCCGCCGATTGGCTTCCCGGCCTCGTCGCCGTTGTCTGCTCCCACGGCCCCGTCCGACGCTCCCCGGAACGCTCCACCGCCGCCGACTTCGGCTTCGCCGCCCGACCCCATACCGAACGCGGCGGCAACGTCCGTTACTGGTTCAAGAATCTCAAAGTTTCCGGCACCCAACTCGCCGCCCGCCCCGAACGCGCCTGGGGCCCGCTTCTCTTCAACCAATTCACCCTCTCCGGCAAGACCCTCAAAATGACGGTCCAGCTCGCCCCGCTCGACATTCCCAACTCCACGGTCGAACTCCACGCCAACGGCAAAAAGCTTGCCACCGCCCCCGTCGACGCCGCCTCGGCCACCGCCTCCTTCCGCCTCCCCTGGGATCCGACACGAGACACCCCCTACGAACTCCACCTCGGCCCCGCCCGCCTCACCGGCGTCATCCCCCGCGACCCCCTCGATAAACCCAAACTCACCCTCGGAGCCCTCACCTGCCAAGGCGACTACGGCTATCCCCACAGACCTATCTTCGAAAACCTCAAAACCCTACGCCCCGATATTCTATTCTTCACCGGCGACCAAATCTACGAACGCAACGCCGACTACGGCGTCCAGCGCTCCCCCGCCCCCGCCGCCCGCCTCGACTATCTCCGGAAGTGGTACCTGTTCGGCTGGGCCTGGGGCGAACTAACCCGCTCCATCCCCTGCGTCTGCCTCCCCGACGACCACGACGTCTACCACGGCAACATCTGGGGTGCCGCCGGGCGGAAAGCCGAGGGCCAGGGCCAACCCGGCCAGGACTCCGGCGGCTACACCATGCCTGCGCCCTGGGTCAACATCGTCCAACGAACCCAAGCTAGCCACCTCCCCGACCCGCCCGAAAAGACGCCCGTCGAACAAGGTATTTCCGTCCATTACAGCCATCTCGTCTGGGGCGGCATCAGCTTCGCTCTCCTCGAAGACCGCAAATGGAAGTCCGCCCCAAAAACGTTTCTCCCCGACGCCAAAATCGTTAATGGCTTCCCTCAGAATCCCAATTGGAAGGGGCTCGACGCCCCCACCGCCGAACTCCTTGGCCCCCGGCAGGAACAGTTCCTCGCCGACTGGGCCCTTGACTGGTCCAACGGAATCTGGCTCAAATGTGCCGTCAGCGCGACTATTTTCGCTACCGTCGCCACCCTTCCCGCCCCCGCTTTAACCGACTCGGTCACTAGCAAGCTCCCCGTTCTCAAGCCCGGCGAGTACGGCCAAGGCGAAGTCCCCACCATGGATCACGACTCGAACGGTTGGCCCCAGCACGCCCGGACGAAGGCGCTCCGCCTTCTCCGTCAGGCCAGTGCGTTTCACATCGCCGGCGACCAACACCTTGGCAGTACGTTCCAATACGGCATCGACGACTGGAACGACGGGCCCTTCGCGATCTGCACCCCGGCCATTTCCAACATCTTCCCGCGCCGCTGGTTCCCCCCCAAGCCCGGCCGCAATCCCCTGCCCCACTCGCCCCGCAACACCGGCGAATTCACCGACGGCTTCGGCAATCGCATCACCATCCACGCCGTAGCCAACCCCATGCAATTCGGAGTCTTGCCCACGGCCCTGAACAACCGCGCCCCCGGCTTCGGCTCGGTCGAGATCACCCGTGCCGACCACAAGATCAAGCTCACCAACTGGCCCCGCTGGGCCAGCATCGCCAAGGGAGACAAGCCCTACCCCGGCTGGCCCATCACGGTTACCGACCTGCCGAAATCCGCCTAC
>JANODS010000640.1:0-5138 GCA_031412835.1 Acidobacteriota bacterium
GTCACGGCTTCGACTCCTTCTATGGCTTGCCCTACTCGAACAATATGCGTCCGTTCCCGAAAGCCGACGGAGCGATGGACTTTCCCCATCCGCCCCTGCCGCTGCTCCGCAACAACGATGTCCTCCGCGAGGTAACCGATCAGGATTCCGTCCACGGCCCCTTGGCCGCCGGCAAGGCGTGGCGCGGCAAGACCGGCAAGGCGCTCTACGAAGACTCCGTCGCCGAAGTCGACGATAGTGTCGGCCAGATCCTCGCCACGCTCAAACGGCTGAAGCTCGACTCGAACACCCTCGTGATCTTCCTGAGCGACAACGGCGGCACTCCACGGGCTAACAACCAGCCGTTGCGGGGCAACAAGGGTAGTACCTGGGAGGGCGGCATGCGCGTCCCGGTGCTTGCGTGGTGGCCGGGCCACGTGCCCAAGGGCCGAACTTCGCCTGCCATTGTTTCGAACATGGACGTGCTGCCGACCTTCGCCAAACTCGCGGGCGCGCCCCTACCGCCGGACCGCAAAATCGACGGCCAGGATCTCAGCGCTCTATTGACCGGCGGGTCCAAGATCGGGTCTCCCTACGACGCCTTCTACTTCTACCACTCCCATCAATTGAAGGCCGTCCGGCGCGGAGTCTGGAAGCTCCATACCTCCGGAGAACTTCAAGCCAAGCTCGCCGAAGCTCGCGCCGACATGGGCGACGGCTCCCCCGAAGGGACCAACGTCCGCCCCGTGGGCAAAGCCAAAGGTCCGCTCCGGTTCTGGATCCCGCGCCATCCCGCGTCCGGCTTTCCGCCGCAAACCCCTGTCAAGGCCGTGCCCGGCGCGCCGGTCCTCTAGCGGATCGGACCGTCGCGCAGCAGGCGCTGGAGCCGTTCCACAGTTGCGGCATGCCGCAGATCCTTGGCGACATTGTTGGTCTCGTGAGGGTCGCTCTGGTGGTCAAACAGCGCGGTTCCTCGCCGGCCTTCGTCCCACTCGGTGTAGCGCCATCGTTCGTCCCGAACACTGCGCCCGATCGCCCAATTGCGAGCCTGCACCGTGTACGCCGGACGGTCCCACGCCGCGTTCGGTTCTTTCAGCAAAGGTGCCAGCGACGTGCCCTGCAGCCACGATGCCGCGGGCAGGCCGCAGAGGTCGACCAGCGTCGGATACAAGTCCAGATACTGCACAACCCGCGGCGACGCCTGCCCCGCCGTTTTCAACCGCGGGTCGGCAATCATCATCGGCCCCCGCGCGGACACCTCAAACAGCGTGCCCTTCGCCCACATCCCCTTTTCGCCCAAATGCCAGCCGTGGTCGCCCCAAAGCACGATGATCGTATTCCGATCCGCGCCAGTTGCCTTCAACTTGTCGAGTACCCGACCCAACTGCGCGTCCATATAGCTGATGCACGCGTAGTAGCCGCGCATCGCTTCGCGCGCTTCCAGCGCGGTAAATGATCGTCCCGCGAACAGGTCGATGTTCTGGCGAAACTCGTCCGGCGGCATGCCCTTCAACTGCCGCGGCTCCGTGTCGAAGTCCGGCGGCAGCGGCATCGCCTGCGTCTCGTAGAGGTCGAAGAACTCCTTGGGTGCCAGCAGTGGGACGTGCGGCTTATGGAAGCCCACGGCCAGGAAGAAGGGCTTCGAACCACCCGCCATCTTCTCGAGCTCCGTAATGGCGTCATCGGCTATCTTGGCATCAAGGCCGCGGTCGCCCTCCGCCAAGGGCGCGACGATATTGGCCCAGCCGAAAGCCGACGGATCTGAAAGGCGCGCGTTCCGATAAGGCGACTCGGTACGGTCCCAGTAGGCAGGGTCTTTCGCCTGCTGCTGGGCCCGTTGGGCCGGCGTGAACCAAGGTGCCGGAGTCTTCGGCAAAGGCTCACCGGGAGTGAAGCCTCGGTTCGGAGGATGCCAGATCTTCCCGAACGTTGCCATGGCGTATCCGTTCCGGGCGAAATAGGTCGGCAGCGTTGCTTGACCGGCTTCGAGCCGCAGAAACGTATGGTTGTCCAGGACGCCGGTGCTGGTGGGATAGCGCCCGGAGAGCACCGACGAGCGCGTTGGATTGCACAGCGGAAACTGGCAGTAGGCCTTCTCGAAACGAACGCCCTGGCGGGCGAGACGGTCGAGATGCGGCGTCTTCGCGACGGGGTCGCCGTAGCAACCGATGCGGCAGTCCAGATCGTCGACGACGACGAAGAGTACGTTGGGCCGCGCAGGCTGCTGAGCGAGGGCGGCTAACTGGCTGAGGAAGGATCGACGGGAGAGGGGCATGACGCGGGTACCGAGACTCTTGAGATTATCACCGCCCCGACCAGGTAGCAGGCGGCGAGAGAAAAGAGGCAGGCGCTATCGCTCACGCCGGACTGCTTCATCCAGCCGAAGACGTGGTTGCCGAGGTACCCGGCGAGATTCGCGATGAGGTTGATCAAGCCAATCGCGGTGGCGGCGGCGGAAGCCGTAAGCGTCAACGTGGGCAACGCCCAGAACGGAGCCGGCCAGGAGTAGGCGACTAGGCCCGTCAGGCAGAGCCAGATCATGACAAGCCAAAACGGTTGCCCGGGGATGGAGCTGGCCGCGAGGAAGATGCCTGTGGCGGCTTGTCCGGCGACGCAGTGCCACTTGCGTTCTCCGTGGCGATCAGACGAATAGCCGGCATACAAGACGCCCACGACGCCGAACAGATAGAACAGGCCGCTGAAGAATAGCGAAGCCCGATCCGAGCCGCCGGAGATGCTCTTCACCGTCGTCGGCAGCCAGAAGCCGAGGGCGTAGCCGCCAGTGTTCGCGGCGAAAATCCCGAAGGCCAGCAGCCAGACGTTGGGTAGACGCAGCGCCTGGGTGATCGATACTTTCTCAACGGACTCCTTCGCGGCGGCTTCGGCGGCGAGGGTGTTTTCGAGGTAGTCGCGCTCCTCGGCGGTGAGCCATTTCGCGTCTCGAGGGCGGTCAGTAAAAACGCAGAGGGTGACGACGCCGAGGACGACGGCGGGCAGGCCTTCGAGGATGAAAAGCCACTGCCAGCCGAGGAGGCCGAACCAGCTCACATCGAGCAATAGAGCCGAAATGGGAGCGCCGAGCGCCATGCTGAAGGGGATCGCCACGATGAAGCCGGACATGGCGCGGGCGCGGTCTTTTTCAGGGAACCAATGTGTGAAGTAGACGATGATGCCGGGGAAGAAGCCGGCCTCGGCGACCCCGAGGAAGAAGCGGACGACATTGAATTGAAAGGGCGTCTGGACGAAGGCGGTGGCGGCGGAGATGAGGCCCCAAGTGATGAGGATGCGAGCGAACCATTTGCGAGCACTCCAACGTTCGACGAGCAGCGCCCCGGGGATCTCGAGCAGCAGATACCCGAGGAAGAAGATGCCGATGCCGAAGCCGAACACCTCCTCTGAGAAGCCGAGATCGTGGGCCATGCGGAGCTTGGCGAAGCCTACGTTGGCGCGGTCGAGATACGCCACAAGGTACAACAGAATGGTGAGTGGCAGGATGCGCCAGGCGACCTTGCGGCGTACCGCGATGGGGTTAGGGCTGTTCAAAAAGGGTGCCGCGGCCGAGGCGCCAGTCCGGGTCGAGGCGGCGCTTGACGGCCTTCATGGAATCGATTTGCTCGGGGGTGTATTGGATCGAAAGGAACTTGGCCTTGCGCTTGCCGAGGCCGTGTTCAGCGGCGACGGAGCCACCGAGCGAGGCGGCCTTTTTCGCGAAAATGCTGAGCACTTCGGTGCCGGCGTCGAACTCGGCCTGCGTCGCCGGGAGCATGTTGACGTGGGGATGGGCGTCGCCGACGTGGCCGAAGATGCAGTAGTGGCCGGGCATGATCCGTTCCATGTGCTCGCGGTAGAAGGCGAACATCTCCAGGTTCCTTTCGACGGGGACGGAGAAGTCGGTGCCGAGGGAAGGGAAGCCGTTGCGCTGGGAGATGGCGAGGGCGGTTTCGGGCAGGGCGTGGCGGAACTTGCGGAAGCGTTCGCGGTCGAAATCGGAGGAGCCAAACCAGCTTTCCGACTCCATGGCACCGGTCTGTTCCAGGCGGTCCGACCAAGCGTCGATGTCGGCTTCGTGCTCGATGATCTGTTCCATGATGAGCGCGGCGCGGGCCCGCTTGGGGACGTCGGGGAAGCGCTGTTCAATCATGCGGAGCGCGGGGTCGTCGACGTACTCGAGCATGCGGAGGCCGGGGACGGCCCGCCATTGCGCGAGGGCGGACAAGGACGCTTCGTCAGAGGGGAAGAAGATGATGCCGTTGAGGAGTTCCTTGGGGTTGGGCAGCAGTTGGACGTCGGCTTCGAGGACGATGCCGAGGGTGCCTTCCGAGCCGGTGAAGAGGTCGATCCAGTCCATACCCGGACGGAGGGCGTAGCCTGCGGAGTGCTTCTTGGTGGGTGGTTGGGGGATGGTGGGGACGTCGAAATCGATGGCGTCGCCGCGCCGAACGTTCAGGACTTGGCCGTCGACGAGGGCGACGCGGAGGCGCTGAATCCAGCGGCCTGTGGCCCCGTATTTGAAGCTACGCGACCCGCTGGAATTGGCGGCGATGGTGCCGCCGAGGAAGGCCATGGTTTCGGTGGGGTCCGGCGGATAGAACTGGTTGGTCGCCTTGGCGGCGGCGTGGAGTTCGTGGAGCGTGACGCCGGAGCCGACGGTGGCGAAGCCGTCGTGGATCTCGAGGCGGCGGAACTTCTCCATGGAGATCTGCCAGCCGCCGAAGGGGACGCGGCCGCCGGTGAGCCCGCTGCCGCCGCCGGCGATGGTGATGGCGATTTTGGCCTCTTTCGCCTCGGCGAGGATGGCGAGGAGTTCGGCTTCATTGGCCGGAATCAGGGTCTTTTCGGCGTGGCCTTTCGCACCGCTGGCGTCTTCGAGATAGCTCCAACTCATGGGTCTTCTATTGTATGGCTTCGATCAACTGGACGATGGCTTGCAGAAATTGGGCGGCGTCGGCGACGCGGTGATCGATCGTGAGAGATAAGGGAACGGTAAGCCGGGCAACCACTTGGCCGTCGACAACGACCGGCCGTGGGGCGATGCGTCCGACGGCTAGGATGGCGCTCTGCTGGGCATTGAGGATTCCCTGGAAATAGTCGATGCCGAAGGCTCCTAGATCCAGCACGGTGACGCTATCGGCTTCGAGGCCAGGGTGCTGCTGGACGGC
>JANODS010000641.1:0-3574 GCA_031412835.1 Acidobacteriota bacterium
AGGCGTTCGAGCATTTCGCCGGCTCGCTCGGCGACTTTAACCGTGGAGGCCGAGAGCTGGTTGATTTCACTGGCGGCTTTTTGACTCCGTTCGGCCAGTTTCCGGACTTCGGCGGCGACGACGGCGAATCCTTTGCCATGTTCACCGGCGCGAGCGGCCTCAATGGCTGCGTTGAGAGCGAGCATATTGGTCTGGCGGGCGATCTCTTCAATAATGGAGATTTTGCTGGCGATCTCCTTCATCGCGTTGACGGCGTCGCTGACCGAGCGGCCGCTGTCCTTGGCATCGGTAGCCGATTGCACGGCGATCTTTTCGGTTTGCTCGGCGTTGGCGGCATTCTGTCTGATGTTGGATACCATCTGCTCCATCGAAGACGATGCCTGTTCGGCGGCGGCGGACTGCTCGCTAGCCCCTTCCGACAGTTGGGTGGTGGCCGTGGAGAGCGCTACGCTTCCGGAGGCGACTTCTCCAGCGGCGGTTTTGATTTGGCCGATGGTACTCGTGAGCGAGGCGACCATCTGGGCGAGCGACTTCATGAGTTGATCGCGGTCGGAACGGGGAACGATTTCGACGGTGAGATCGCCCTGGGCGACGGCATCGGCCGAGTGACTGACCTTGTGCATCGACTCGATCAGCGCGTTCAGGTTATTGCGGAGCTTATCGAAGTCGCCTTGGTAGGTTTGAGTGATCACGGGGGGAATGTCGCCGATGCTGATCCGTTCGACATACGCAGCGGCGGTGTCGAGGGGGCCGATGACGGCATCGAGGGCCCGATTGACGCCGTCTACGACTTGGCGGAAGTCACCGTGGTGCACCGAGGCGTCGGCGCGTACTTTAAGGTCTCCGGCGACGGCGGACGTCGCAAGGCGAGCGGTGTCGGCCACCAGGCCCTGAATGGCCGCCGAAGTCGTCGCCAGGCCCGTATTGAGTTTGGCGAAGTTCGCCGCGACGGATTGCGTGTCTTCGTCGGAGGCGGTGATGGAGGCATCGATTTCCTGAAGGTTGCCGGCGGCCATGCGGTCCAGGTTGACGACGAGGCGGGCCACTTCGCGTTCCTGGAACGCGGCTTCGCGACGGGCGCGTTCTTCCGCCGCCACCCGCTCGATCGTCCGCGAGACGAGGCGACCGACGTTGCGGATTGCTTCGAGCCGTTCGGGACTGGGCGTGATGGTCGTCGTCACGAAGAAGTCGAGCGTGCCGTGGACGGTACCCTGGACGACAAGCGGAAAGGCAACGCCACTTTTCACGCCGAGGCGGACGGCCGCATCACGGCGGACGCAGTCGGTCACCGCGCCGAGATCCGGGACAAAGAGGAGGTCGCGAGACTTCCAGGCGCGACCGTTCACGCCCTCTCCTTCGCGGAAACGGGCCTCGGCGGAGACCCGACGGAACTCTTCGTTGACGGTGCCAGAGTCCTGGCTGAAGCGGAGCGTCTGCGAAGCGGGATCGACTTGCCAATAGGAGCCATAGGCCCAACCGAAGGCGTCACGGACGATTTCGAGAGCGGTTCCGATGGCCTGGGAAACGGTCTCGGCGCGACCCATCGCTTCGAGGACTCGATTCAGGGCCGCGGTGTCGCGGGCGGAATCAGCTTGCAGAGCCGCATCGCGAATCCGGTCGAAAGCACCGGAGACGAGTTGGCCGACGCTACGCAGAGCGTTGAGGCGTTCGGCGCTGGGATCGAGAGTTTCCAAGCTGAAGAAGTCCATAGTCCCAGCGACTTCGCCGCCGATGAGAATGGGAAAGCAGACCCCGGATTTGACCCCGGCCCGTTGCGCCGATTCGCGGCGGACACAATCGGTCAGTTCCCCGAGGTCCTTTACAAAGTGGAGGTCTCGGGCGCGCCACGCGCGACCGGACAGGCCCTCCCCTTCGGCAAAGCGGGCGCGCTGGGTAACCCGGCGAAACTCCTCCGTTACAGAACCGGATTCGGTGCTGAAGCCTAAAGTTTTCTCTTTTCGGTCAAGCGTCCAATAGGAACCATAGGCCCAGCCAAACGCGGCGCGGACGGTTTCGAGGGCAATGCGGGAGGCCTCTTCTTCTGATTGCGCGTTGCCGACCGCGGTCAGAACACGGTTGACGGCGTCGGAATCTTTAGCCGCGTCGCGTTGGCGCTGCGTTTCGCGGATCCGGGCGATGGCGGTTGAGACAAGGCGACCGACGCTGCGGAGCGCTTGGAGCCGGTCCGCGCTGGGCGAGAGAGTTTCAAGGGCGAAGAAGTCCATGGTGGCGACGACCTGGCCGTCAACTTCGATCGGAAAGCAGAGGCCTGACTTGACCCCGGCGCGTTGGGCAACGGGAGCGCGGACACAGTCCTTGACCTCGGCCAGATCGGCGACAAAAACGAGTTCGCGCCGAGCCCACGCGCGACCGCTTAACCCAACGCCTTCGGCGAAGCGGGCTTGCTGGGTGATGCGGCGGAACTCTTCGTTCACCGAGCCGACTTCGACGGAAAAACGAAGGGCGCGGTCTTGGGCGTCATATACCCAGTACGACGCATACGCCCAGCCGAAGGCATCCTTCACGGTGGTCAACGCCGCTTGGGCCGCGGTGGCTTCGGTGGTGGCGGCACCAACCGCTTCCAGAACCTGGCTGACGGCGCGCGAGTCCGCTGCCGACTGCTCCGCGCGAGTGCTTTGGTCCATGCGCTCAAGCGCGGCCGAAACCAGCCGTGCGACCAGCCGCAAAGAGCTCAGACGGTTGGGGCTCGGAGTCGTTGATTCGAGCGAGAAGAAATCCATGGTCCCGCGAACTTGGCCGCCCACCACGACCGGAAAGCAAACCCCGGCCTTGACGCCAGCCAACGTCGCGACAGGAGCCCGAACACAGTCCCGAACCTCGCCCAGATCGGGGACAAAAACAAGATCGCGCTGCTTCCAGGCGCGACCACTCAGGCCAACGCCTTCCTTGAAGCTGGCTTCCTGCGTCACCCGGGCGAATTGCTCATTCACGGTACCTGATTCAATGGCGAAGACGAGCGCTTGGCCGGTCGAATCGATTGTCCAAAACGATCCGTAAGCCCAGCCAAACGCTGACCGGACGGTGTCGAGCGCCATACGGGCGGCTTCGAGCGAAGTGGTGGCATTGGCAATCTCCGTGACCACCTGAGCGACGGCACGGGCATCGGCGAGTTCCTCGGAGAGAACTACCGCACTCAGTTCCGAAGTCTGGCGACCACCCTTGGCCTGTGCGGCGAGATGATCGAGAAGCTCGTTGACGGCACCGGCCACCTTTAGATCGGAGGCGGCCAAACCATCCAGCGAGAGCCGACCGGAGAGGTCGTCTCCCACCAATTGATGCTGAATTTCCCGGACTCTATCCAGGAAAGGCGACGGCGTCGCGCGAGGACTCTTTGCCGCGGATTTCATAATAACTCTCCCAGGAGGAGAGTTGCTCAGGGAACTCTCCGATGCCTATGAAGCTCATCGGAGAGAATGTCTGAAGGTTGAGGCCTTTCACTGTCAATACGATATTTCGTTACTTTTTTCGTATCAGTTAACGCGATTTGGTCAAGCAACATGGTGGATACCAACGAGGGCACCCGAGCCGACTTACAGTAAATTTTGAGACCGAC
>JANODS010000642.1:0-4137 GCA_031412835.1 Acidobacteriota bacterium
GCGCATAAGTCTCAATCCCGACGATCTTCCGGAAGTCATTCACAGCGTGCGACGCGTTGGCCGCGCTACCACCGACGCCCAGAATGAATAGCCGCCCCCCCCGGTCCCGCGTCGCCCGCAGAATCGACACGGCTTTATCGATCGCCGCATGGTCGAGCTTCTGGATGATTTCGATGGCCTCTGACAAAAATTGATGCGTAAAACTCATTTAGTTTCTCTTTCGATATACTCTTCTGTCTCTCGAATGCCTTCCGGAGTGCCGATCTCATAGAATTGTTCCGAAACCTCGAATGCCGCTAACTGTCCGGCCCGCAGTACGTCCTGGAAAACGGTCGCCAGGTCCAACGTCTCGCCCGTCGGATATGGCGCGAAGGCCGACGCCCGAAACACTCCGAGGCCATAATCGATATGCCGCATCGCCGTCGTTCGTTCGCGCTTGTCGTACTGCACAATCCGCCCGTCCGCGAACTCCACGTTCGACGTATCAAACAGCCCATCGTTCTGATAAACCGTCATCAACGCCTGCAATCCGCTGTCCAAAAACGCCGCCTGCACGGCCCCAAAATCACAAGGCAAATACGAGTCGCCGTACAGCGTCAAAAACGATTCGCCCAGATACGGCAGCGCGTTTCGAATCGCCCCCCCTGTGCCCAGGTACGTCGGCCCATCAAATACATAGTCAACATGAAGTCCATAGCCGCTGCCATCGCCGACAAACTCCTGAATCATTTCACCCTTGTAGGCGACACTCATCACGACCCGCTCCACGCCATTGCGCCGCAGTAGCCGAAGCTGATGCGCCAGAAACGGTTCCCCATTGATCTCGACCAACGCCTTCGGAATCTTCTCCGTAATCGGTCGAAGCCGCGTAGCCAGCCCCCCCGCCAGAATCACAACCGGAAGCATCCCCATCACGACCGCGACACCACGGTAGTACCCGCAAAATCAAAACGAACCCGCACTTCGCGCAACCCGGCCCCGGCCATCGCCTGCCGCAACTTCGTCTTGTTCTCGCAATAAAACATCAAGAATCCGCCACCGCCCGCGCCGATCACCTTCCCGCCCAACGCTCCATTCCGCAGCGCCATCTCGTACCATTCGTCGATTTGCGCATTGCTCATGCCGCTCGAACGCTTTTTCTTATGCTGCCAATGCACGTCCATAATCTCGGCAAACCGTCCGAGATCACCCTTCTCGAACGCATCCCGCGAGTCAAAACCAAGCTGCTTCACAAAGTGCAGATTGTCGATCATCGACGCGTCCTTCTGCTTGGACCGCGTATCCTGATCCTTCAAAATATTCGACGCGGATCGCGTAAACCCCGTGAAAAAAAGCGCCAGATTGTCTTCCAGAGTAACCAGCGTTTCCTTACTTGCCCGCAACGGCTCCACGTGGATCTCTCCCGACGGATCAAACGTGAAACAAGTCAAACCGCCATAAGCTGCAATAAACTGATCCTGCTTCCCAATCGGCTCGCCCAAAATATCAATTTCAATGTGACAAGCGTTCTCGGCCAACGACCGCCGCGAAACAAACTGTTTGTCGAGCGTATACAGCGCCTGCAAAAGCGCCGTCGTGAAGCTCCCCGAGGAACCCAAGCCCGTTCCCGCCGGGATATCAGCCATGCTCGAAATCTCTAAGTCCGGCTCCCGGCCCTGCGGAAAAACAAGCCGCAAGGCTTCGCGAATGATCGGATGCTGAATCGCGTCCACCGACTCGGTCACTTCGAGCTTCGAATACTTAATCAGGAACTCGCGCCGAAACGTCTCATGCAAAGTAATATGAACGTACTTATCAATCGCCGCGGCAATCAGGAAGCCACCGTGCTCCAGGTAGTAAGAAGGAAGGTCCGTTCCCCCGCCCCCCAGCGAAATCCGCAGCGGACTACGAGTAATAATCATGACTGTTGGTAAACCGATTCAACGATCCGCAGGGCCGCTTGGGCGTCTCCCAATCCGGGATTCGGCTGCCGCGAAAGTCGTATATCGTCGAGAAATGTATCAAACTCATCTTCCCACGAGTCGTCCGCCATCGGGTATTCCCAAATCGTCGTCGGAGGCGGACCCATCTCCGGCAACATCTGATAGTAAGCGAGCCGCTCCAAGCCATAACTCCCGCCTAGTCCGGTAATCTCCAACTTACCCTTCTGCCCGTATAACTCAAACGAAAACGTGTTCTTCCATTCCGTCCACGTCGCATGCAACGACGCTACCTGCCCCGCCGCCGTCCGCAGCAAGAAAAACGCGTTGTCCTCCACCGGCATATCCCAGAAGAACGTCCCCACCTCGCCCTTCACGCTCGGAAAATCCCCGAAAAACCACCGTGCCAAGTCGATCAGGTGCAGACCCTGGTCAATTGCCTCGCCCCCGCCGGAAAGCTCCGGCACCGCCCGCCACTCCTTGTCGTATCCAATCCGTCCCCCATGTCCATAACGGCCCCGCACGAACATCAGCGGTCCCAACGCACCCGAATCCACAATCTGCCGGGCCTGCCGAAACGCCCGATGATGCCGATGATTGAAGCCTATCCGAACTAACGCTCCCGTACGAGCACACGCCTCCACCACCGGGTCCAACTCCGCAGCCCGTCGTGCCGCCGGCTTCTCCACCAGCACGTGCTTGCCCGCCGCCGCCGCCGCCAACGTCACATCTGGCAGCGCGTTATGCACCGTCGCCACGCAAACTAGGTCAACGTCCGCCCGCGCCGCCGTCGCTGCCCAATCCGTACTCGCCGCCGCCCCCGGATACTTGGCGGCTAAACTCTCCGCCCGACCCAGATTCGTGTCACAACAGACAACCAGTTTGTGTTGCCCCCGTAGGGATTTGGCGCGCTTCTCCCCGATGAAGCCGCACCCAATAATGGCAATATTCATGCGTGTTTTCAGCTCTGAGTATAGCAGCCGTCAACTCCGCTTCAGCTTCGTCACCCGCCCCACCTCCACCCACTCCGCCACATAAATGTCCCCATTCGGCCCAAAGCACGCCGCATGCGGAGCCACAAACCGCCCCGGCGTAAACGCGGCCCGCTCTCCCGCCCGCAAATTCTCGTATGTCTTGCCGTCCGCCTGCCGACCATCGCCCAATTGAACAATCGGCTGATTCTGCTTATCGAACAGCGTCACCACCGCCTTCAAATCCGGCATCAGCAGCGTATCGCCTAGAAAATCAAACGTACTCGGCCACCGCACCCCTTCCTTCACCATGTGCAGCGACCGCCCATTCAAATCAAAATACTGAATCCGCGAATTCGCCCCCCGCTCCCCCACCATCAGCAGTGGCGTCCCCGACCTCGTATCAATCCCAATCGCATGCGGCCAAATCGTCGTCCCCGGGCCCGTCTCTTTGTCCTTGTTCGCGTCCATCAACTGCCGCGTCCCGCCAAACGTCCGAATGTAGTTGGTCTTGGCGTCGTACTGGTGTATCCCAAACCTCCCATAGCCATCGGCAACGTAGAAGTCGCCATTCGGTGCCACCGCCAAGTTCGATGGCCGGTATTCACTTGCCTTTGCATACACCCCCGACATCACCGGAGCATGAATCGTCCACACCACCTCGCCATCCAAAGTCGTCTTCCGAACGAACCCTTTCACGTTGTCGCAATGGTACAAAAATTCAACGCCGCCCTCCTGGCGGATCGTCAACCCATGCGCCCCGCCCCGCATCTCCGCCCCCCAGCTCTTGATGAACTTGCCATCCGGGTCAAAAATCGCAATTGCATCCGGCGAGGAACTGTTCTTGTGCACCGTATGCGCCACAATCACGCGCCCCTGCCGGTCCATCACGATTCCATGCGTATTCCCAAACTGGTGCGTCGACGGCAGTTGTGGCCAGTCGTGATAGGCCTCATAAACATAGGCCCCGGAGCCCATCACCGGCACCTTACCCTGACCATAGGCCACACCTGCGGCCGACAAAAAGAACGAACGACGAGAGATTGACATGAACCCTACTGACCAACGTAGCGCAAGATCCGCCGCGCTTCACCCTCGGCAATCTGCAAATTCTCCCGCGCCGCATCAAACTGCTTCTGCTCCAGATCATTCTTCGCCAAATCCAACGACAAATTCATCCGTGTCGATGACTTCACCAAATCCGGCGTCAACGCCAACCCCCGGCTCTCCACGCTCGCCTGCACCGG
>JANODS010000643.1:0-1539 GCA_031412835.1 Acidobacteriota bacterium
AACGGCTGACCGACGAAATTACGATGGAGCTCGAAAAGCATGATCGGCATGTGCTTTCGGTCGGTGCTCTGAAAAAACTGGATGAAGTTGAAAAGCTCACGAAGCGAATTCGGGGCCGGATGAAGCGGTTCTGATGACTCCTCTTTTGCTGTTGGCGTTGGGATTGATTTACGACGCTCCGACGACGGAAAAGCCGCTGGTGATCGACGGAAAGATGGGCGAGGCGGCGTGGAGCAAAGCCCCCTGGACCCCGTTATTCGTGGATATCGAAGGCGACGCGAAACCGAAGCCGCGCTTCGCGACGCGGGCGAAGATGCTGTGGGACGCCAACTACCTTTACGTCGCGGCCGAAATGGAGGAACCCAACTTATGGGCTACCTACGATCGGCACGATATGGTGATTTTTCACGAGCACGATTTCGAAGTTTTTCTGGACCCCGACGGCGATGGGCTCGACTACTTCGAGTTCGAAATCAACGCGCGGAACACCGGCTGGGACTTGCATCTCGACCGGCCTTACAAGGACAAAGGCAAAGCCGACAACGGCTGGGAAATTCCTGGATTGAAGACCGCCGTTTCGCTGCGCGGCACGTTGAACGAGCCGTGCGACCGGGACGGCGGCTGGACGGTGGAGATAGCCTTTCCCTGGAGCGCCTTCAATCGGGGGAAACGGCCGGCCGTGGCACCGAAGCCGGGCGAAGATTGGCGCATCAATTTTTCGCGGGTGGAATGGCAACTCCGCGTGAAGGACGGCAAGTATGAAAAGGTGCCGGGAACGAAGGAAGACAACTGGGTTTGGTCGCCGCAAGGGGTGATTAATATGCACGTGCCGGAAAAATGGGGATCGGTTCGGTTCCGATAGGCCTGCCGCATGTTAATCTGACCGCAATGCCCTCCACGCGTCTGAAATCGCAACTCATGACCGCTTCCGAGATTGACCGCACGTTGGTTCGCCTGGCCCACGAGGTTCTCGAGAAGACGACCGACTTGGACAAACTTGCCTTTATCGGCATTCGCCGCCGCGGGGTGCCACTGGCCAAGCGGTTGGCCGCCAAGATCAAGGACCTGGAAGACCGCGACGTGCCGACCGGGACCCTGGACATCAACTTGTACCGGGACGACCTGACGACGGTGGGCGCTTCCCCCATTTTAAATTCCACCGATATCCCGTTCGATGTGACGGGCAAAGACATCGTGCTGATGGACGATGTCCTCTATACGGGCCGGACGATTCGGGCGGCGCTCGATGCGTTGTTCGATCAAGGCCGACCGGCGCGCGTGCAGTTACTCGTTTTGATTGACCGGGGCTGGCGCGAACTGCCGATTGAAGCGCGGTACGTCGGGCGGATGGTGCAGACCTCGGCCAACGAGATCATTGAAGTGAAATTTCAGGAGATCGATCAGATGGAAAAGGTGATTCTGGTCGAGAAGATCGACGCATGAGCCTGCTGGGTATCGAAGACCTGGGCCGTCCCGAGATCGAAGCCATTCTGACTCGCGCCAAAGACTTTCAGGCGTCGACGGCGAAGTACGATACGT
>JANODS010000644.1:0-1539 GCA_031412835.1 Acidobacteriota bacterium
ATCCCCCCCCCCCCGCCCCCCCCGCGGGCCGGGCTAATCCCCCGGGCGCCCCGCCCCCGCCCCACGGCAATGGTTCCGTGACTGGTGATCGGATCTATACCACCAGTGTGACCCTGACGCCAGCAGTCGGCGGTACACCTCGGCCGGCGATCACGGCGACGGGTGGTGTGGTGAACGGCGCAAGCTTTGCTACCGGAGTCGTGGCCGGTTCGTGGACAACGATTTTTGGTTCGAACTTCGCTCCGGGCTTGAAAACGTGGGATGGTTTGATTGACGCGCAAGGCGTTTTCCCCACCGCCATCGATAACGTCCGAGTGACGATCGACGGTTTGCCTGCCTCAATGAACTTCATCAGCGCGAATCAGATCAACGTGCAGGCACCGGCGTTAACGCGCACAGGCATGGTTCCGGTGGTGGTCACGACGCCCGCTGGTGCTAGTGAGACCGTAATGGCGAACGTCCTTCGCGAGGCTCCGGGTTTGTTCCTCTTCACCCAAACGCCAACCCGGTTTCCGGCTGCCGTCCGCGCCACCGACGGGCGGCTCATCGCACCGGCCGATCTGTTCCCCGGCGTAACCACCGAACCGGCCAAGCCGGGCGATATCGTGTTGCTTTTCGGCACTGGTTTTGGGCCGACGACTCCCGCCGTTGTTCCGGGGCGGGTTTTCAGCGGGGCCGCACCCTTAACGGATGCCGCGAATTTGCAGGTGCGGATTGGCGGAATGGACGTTCGCCCCTCCTTTGCCGGCCTCTCTGGTTCGGGTCTTTATCAATTCAACGTAACTGTGCCGAATCTGCCGGACGGCAATCATCGGATCGAGATGCTCCTAAACGGGCAGCAGATTCAGACTGACGTTCAGCTAGCAATCAAGCGGTAGCTCTAATCTAATTCTCAGAGGTGATGTCAATGAATCGAATGATGCATGCAGTGGTCGTTTGCGCGGCGTCGCTGTTGTCTGCCAGCGCGGTGATGGGATTTAGCCGCGGGGCTCCTTTTGCCGCGTCTGGTGTGCCGACGGACATGAATGGTCGAGACTGCTCGGCGTGCCATCGGACATTCGCTCCGGCGAATTCCGACGCGCGTGGAAAGCTGACCGTGATCCTCGACGCCATGACCTACCGCCCAGGGGTAAAGCAGACAATTCGAGTTCGCCTAGAGCATCCAGAAGCCCGCCGGTGGGGCTTTCAGATGACCGCGAGACCGACGAGTGACACGACCAGCATGGCTGGCAGCTTTACGCCGAATGAGAACATCGTCGTGAATTGTGACCCGAGCGGCGCAGCCCCGTGCGGCGGGTCGCGCGAGTTCGCCACCCAAAGCACGGTATCAAGCCGCAACGGCACCGCCGATGGAGTCACTTGGGATATCGAGTGGACTCCGCCGGCGAACGAGGTAGGCGAAGTGACTCTCTTCCTTGCGGGTAACGCGGCGGATGGGACGGGCAGCAACGCGAATGATCGTATCTACACGACCACGGTAAAGCTCGCTGCCGAGGGCGCTTGCAATTTGGCGAGGCGGCCTACTCTTCGCAGCTTGGC
>JANODS010000645.1:0-1238 GCA_031412835.1 Acidobacteriota bacterium
GCGGGCTGTTGGAGGCCGGCGTGTTGGAAGGCGGCGACGAGGAGGCGGGGGCGCAAGTTGAAGATGCCGCGTTCGGCGCTCCACTTCATATGGGGGGTGCAGGTGATTTGGAGCCAGTAGAGGACGTTGTTGGGGTTGGGTTCGATGAAGGCGGCGCGGCCGCCGGGGCGGAGGACGGAGGCGATGCCGCGGAAGGCGGAGGGGAGGTCGAGGAGATGGTGGAGCATGAAGAAGCCGAAGACGGCATCGAAGCGGCCGAGTAGGGCGGGTGGGGGATGGGCGACGTCGGCGCAGTGGACGGGGATGCCGTAGTGGTCGAGTTCGCCCATGCGGGCGAGAAGGTTTGGCGAGAGTTCGAGGCCTTCGACTTGGTAACCGCGGGCGGCGAGGAGGAAGGAGTGGCGGCCCATGCCGCAGCCGACATCGAGGATGCGGGCACCGGGGCGGATGCCGGAGACGCGGATGATTTCATCGATGTGGCGGCGGACGTAGGGGGTTTCGGCGGGGGCGATGGTGGAACGCTCGGTGTGCGTATAGTAGTCGCGTTGGGCCTGATTGTGGCGTTCGGTTAGATTGTTATCCAAGGGTTTCTCGCTGTTGGCGTCGGGTGGCGACGGCGGTGCGGAGGCCTCGCCAGGCGAACTGGAGGCGGGTGAATTCGGAGTAGGCGGAGCGGCCGGCGGGGCGGGGGGCCCGGGGGATGGGCAGGGAGAGGACGGGGAGGCGGGTGGCGCCGATGAGGGCGAGCATGTAGGGGTGGGGGACGGGGAAGCGGAGGATGGCGTCAGCCATGGCGCGGGTGAAGACGACGTAGGAGCCGGCGTCGGGGGGGACGTGGGCGACGAGGTGGAGGAGGCGCTTGAACAGGTACGAGGTGGCCATGCGGGAGCCTTGCTGGTATTGGCCACGGCGACCGGCGAAGACGGCATGGACGGGGTGGGCGGCGAGGGCTTGGAGGAGCGCGGGGAGGTGTTCGGGTTGGTCTTGGAGGTCGGCGTCCATGATGGCGATGAGTTCGCCGCGGGCTGCTTGGAGGCCTTGCCAGACGGCGCGTTGTTGGCCGACGTTGGCGGGGAGATGGATGGGGACGAGGCGGGAATCGTGGGCGGCGAGGATGTCGAGAAGTGGCCCGGAGCCATGGGGGCAGGCATCGTTGACGGCGACGATTTCGAAGGTGAGGTGGGCGGCTTCGAGGACGGCGCAGAGACGGGAGTGGAGTTCCTCCAGCGTGTCGGCGG
>JANODS010000646.1:0-8445 GCA_031412835.1 Acidobacteriota bacterium
CTTATGGGCGATTGGCCCGGGCGAGACCTATCGCGAGTTTTCCGATGGACGAGCGATTCCGGTGGAACAATTAGCAGGTGCCTTGCGAGCGGAAAACTCGGCGGGCGAGACGTCGCTGTCGCTCTTGCGGTCGAAGAAAACGGAGGGTCCGGTCCGTGTGTTCTACGGAGCGTCGGTGGTCGGCCCGAAGGCCGCCATTCAAGGGCCGCGGAGTGGCGCGACCCTGCGGGAGAATCCCGTGATCCGCTTCGAAGCCGAAGGCGATGGCGAACTCTGGGCATACTTTGAGCGCCTCGGCTCGGCGTGGCATCGCATCGATCCCACCTGGGATACCACCTGGGTACCCGACCAGCGAAAAGCAAGCATCAAACTGCAACTCCGAGTCCGAGGCAAGGACGGACTCTGGACGGCGACCCGCTACGTAGAGGCCTTGTCGCTAGAACGGAAGAAGGGTTCCGTGAAGGTGTTTCAGGCTGGCGACCCCGGCGCTAAGGCCCTCGTAGGGGCCACAGCGATCGCCTGGCTGGTCGGCGAAGAGATTATTCGCGTGCCGCTTGGCACCCTCGGCGCGGCACCGGTCGAAGGTGCCGCCCTGCTCGTTCGTTTCGAACGCTAGATCCCTTCGTCCGGCGCTTCGCCCAACTGCACTTTCAGCTTGGAAATCTTGCGTTGACGGGCGATTGTCAGTTCAATCGTGTCCCCGGCCCGTTTCTTGGCGACGGTGCGCGTGATGGCGTCCGGTCGATCACACGGTTGCCCATCGATTGCCATAATCAAATCGCCACCGATCCCGATCTCGGCGTTGCCGACGATGGCAAACTGGCGAGGACCCTTCAGCCCCGCGCGCTCGGCTGAACTGCCTCGCTGCACCCCTTGAATCAGCAAGCCGCCCTCGGCGGGCAGATCGAGCGCCTCGGCCCATTCACCGGTCACGTAGATCACCTCGACGCCGAGCCGAGGCCGCTTGTAGCTCTTGCCCGCCCGGTGGTCTTGAATCATCGTCTTGGCCTTATTGATCGGCATCGCGAATCCGATGCCGATGTTGCCGCCGGGGCCGTAAATCGCCGTATTGATTCCGATCACATTCCCCAGCGAATCGAGCAGCGGACCACCCGAGTTGCCGGGGTTGATGGCCGCATCGGTCTGCATCATCCCTTCCAGTTCCCGGTTCTCATCGGCGCGAATCGTGCGGCCGAGGGCGGAGATAATCCCGGTGGTCAAAGTGCCGTCCAGCCCAAACGGATTGCCAATGGCGAGCACCTTCTGCCCCACCTGGATGCCATCGGAATCGCCCAAACTGAGCACCGGCAGCTTCTTGTTGCGGGGAGTGATTCGAATCAGTCCCAAGTCGTTATTCGGGTCTTTGTAAAGAACTTCGGCGTCGTACTTGGACTGGTCGGGAAGGGTGACAACGACCTTTGCATTGCCGGCCAGAACATGGTTGTTCGTCAGAATCAGGCCGCTGGCATCGAAGATGAATCCAGAGCCCGTTTCCTTCGCCGGAACGACCTCAAAAAAATATCCCCGCCGGTAAACGGTGCTCGAAATGTTGACCGTCGCCGCGCGGGATCGCTTGTAAATGTCAATGTTGTTCTGCTCGTCCGAGCTGAGCCCGGCACCCTGGACGACGCGCGCTTCCTGCCAACCCGGCCCCTCCGGGGTCGGAGCTCCATTAGCAGGGAAAAACCGGGATTTTGCGATCGTAGTCAGGTAGACGAATGCGCCGGTGAAGGCAATGGCGAGAAAGATGTAGCGGAACCGTTTCATAAAAGGAGGGTTAATCGACAAGGGCTCTAAGTTCATTATAGATTTCCTCAGCCTGGCGCCGAGCGTCTTCGAGCGAGATGGAAGTATCTATGACGTAGTCGGCAAATTTCCGTTTCGTCGCAAGTGGCATCTGCCGGTCGATCCGGGCTTGCGCTTCTTCACGGGTCCAATTGCTCCGCGCCATGGCGCGACGGAGTTGGGTTTGCTCGTCGCAGGTCACGAGAATGAGCCGGGCAAACTGCTTGTAGAGGCCGGTTTCGATGTGAATTGCTGCTTCATACAGCACGATGGCATGCGGGTCGATTGCGAAGATCTCGAGGAACCGCTGCCGCCGAAACTCTTCGACGACGGGATGAACGATGGCGTTCAACTGAGCCAACTTGGCGGAATCCTGAAAGACGACCGCTCCCAGCGCGCGCCGATTGATCGAGCCATCCGGATGACAGATGCCTTCGCCGAACAGGGCGACGGTTTGGTCCCGCGCCGGTCCGGCCAGCGCTTGGTGACCCAGCAGGTCGGCTTCGACGAGGTAGCAGCCGAACTCCGCGAACATGCGGCCGACGGTCGATTTGCCCGTGGCCAAGCCGCCGGTGAGCGCGACGGTTAACACGCTTGGCGACGCTCGGACGCCTCGACAGTGTTGCTCATCAGCATCGCAATCGTCAGGGGGCCCACGCCCCCCGGCACCGGCGTCCAGGCGCTGGCCAACGCCGGCGCGTCAATGGGGTGCGAATCGCCCACCAGCAGCTTGCTCTTGCGGTCGAACTCGGCCAGGATCGTGGGTTCGTTCCGCCAAATTGCCTCGACTTGGCTTCGTTCCGTAATCCGATTGATCCCCACGTCGATGACGACTGCGCCAGGTCGAATGTGGTCCGCCGTCAGAAACGCGGGCCGACCAATGGCACCGACCAGAATATCCGCCCGTTGGCACTCGGCGGCCAAATCCGCGGTGCGGGAGTGGCAAATGGTAACCGTCGCGTGCGCGTGCAGCAGCAGCATGGCCATCGGCTTCCCGACAATGTCGCTGCGCCCCACAACGACGGCGCGCTTGCCGGCGACATCAATGCCGTGGCGACGCAGTAACTGCATCACCCCGTTGGGCGTGCAAGGGCGCGGGCCGGGCAGGCCGATCGACAGGCGGCCGACGTTGACAGGATGGAACCCGTCGACATCCTTTTCGGGATTGATCCGATTCAGCACCTGCTGACTGTCGATCTGCTTAGGCAACGGCATCTGGACGAGAATCGCGTCAATGGCTGGATTGGCGTTGAGCGAGTCGACGATGGCCAAAAGCTCAGCGGTCGTGGTAGTCGCCGGACGAGTGATCTTTTCGCTGACGAAGCCGAGCTCCCCACAGGTCTTCACTTTGCTCGCAACGTAAACTTCGCTCGCTGGGTCTTCGCCCACCAGAACCACCGCCAACCCGGGCCGCCGAGGCAGCGCGAGGATGCGGGGCCGAAGCTCGGAGAGGATTTCGTCGCGGACGCGCTTGCCGTCCAAAAGCTGAGCCATCACTACAGGCTACTATCTGAGCTCTACGATTCGCTGCATCTTGGCTGGGGGAGGCTAAAGAAATTCAATGTTTTGTCGATAACCCTAGAATGAGGTTCGCTTTTCGACTTCTCGTATTGGCACTCCTATCGCTTCCCGGATGGGCCGGCGATATCGAAGGACGCGTCGTGATTACTCGCGGCCTCACTAAAAAACGAGTGGTTGTGGATGTATATGCTCCTCGGGGAGGTGCCCCGGCGGCTGCCGCGGCGCCGGACGAACTCGACGAGTGGGGACGGACCGTTATCTATGTCGACGCCGATCTGCCGAATAGCGAAGCGCTGCCGCTTTTGCAAATCGGCCAACGCAACCGACGCTTTGAGCGTGAGGTGGTTGTGGTTCCCGTCGGATCTTCGGTGTCGTTTCCCAACGGCGACCCCATCTTTCACAACGTCTTCTCGCTTTCGAAGGCGAAATCTTTCGACCTCGGCTACTATCCACAAGGGCAGAGCCGGACGGTTCGATTCGACAAACCGGGGCCGGTGCAAGTGTTTTGTCACCTCCACACGAATATGAACGCCGCTATCCTGGTGGTCCCGAATTCCTATTTCACGCAGCCGGCATCGAGCGGAGAATTCCGCATTGCGAACGTCCCTACTGGCCGCCGCACGCTACGCCTTTGGCACAAAAGTGCGGGCTTTCTGCAGCAGGACATTGATGTACCGGCCGATGGCGTGGTCTCCGTCACTTTTTACTTGCCTCTGGCTACCGTCAAATCGGAGGGCCCTTAGAGCTACGGCAATGCGCAAGACCACTCTCACGCACCGAGTCGTGATCTTCGTCCTCCTTCCGATGACGATCCTCCTGGCGGCCAGTCTGTTTTGGGTAGAGTGGCTGGTGCGCCAGAACACTGGAATCGAAGTGCAGGCGGATTTGGGGAGACGGGAGCTTCGCCGACAGCAGCAGCAATCCTCCCACAGTCGCCAGATGTCGCGGGTCCTGCAAGTCCTCAGCGAAAATGCCGGGCTCAAGGCGGCGATGACGCTGGAGCGGGATCTGGAAGACACCGGTGCCACCCGCGATCCATCGCTGCGAAAGGAACTAGATGCCACGCTCACAGAGCGCCTGGATGCGGTTCGAGAAATGGTCGATGCCGATCTGCTCGAAATCATCAACGCTCGAAACCGCACTCTCGCCCGTTGGGAGCGCGATCCAGCGGCAATCTGCACACGGCAAGAAATCCCCATTAATCTCGGCCAGGAGAATCTGGGCCGATTGGTGATCGGAAGAAAATTGGACTTGGAGGAAGTGAGCGGCGGGGCCCACGCCGTGGTTGTGAAAGAAGGAAAAGTCGAGATCTCCACCCTGCCGAAAGCGCAATTCGCCGGCCTCCAGCGAGACTGGGCACAAACGGGACAGTTCGTTCTGGCCGGCGAACGGTATCTTGCGATGCCCCTGGAGATAAAAGATTTAGGCGGTGGGCGACGGGTCGTTATGCTCGCTTCAATTGATGCGGCAGTTGCTCCGTTTGCGCGAACCCTGCGAACGGTGCTGGTTCCCGCCGGTTCTGTCAGTTTGGGCCTGGCTCTGTTTCTGATTTGGTTTTCATCCCGCACGGTAACAGAACCGTTGCGCCGCCTAACTGGCGCATGCCAGCAAGGCATCCAACGCGGCGAACTCGCCATTCCAAGAACGAAACGATCCGGAATTCTCGAGGTCGATGTTCTCGCCGATAGCCTCTACCGGGCGGCGGTGGCGGCTACCGACGCTCGACAAAGCTTGGAGCAAGCCTACCTGCAAATCCTGGAAGCCCTGGTTGAAAGCCTCGAAGCCCGGGACCCATACACGGCGGGCCATAGTCGCCGGGTGAGTCAATATTCTATTTGGATCGGTCGCCAAATGGGAATGGCGGAGTCGGATGTCGAACGGTTGCGCATCGGCGCCTTGCTCCACGACATTGGCAAAATCGGCGTTCCCGATGCCGTGTTGCTAAAGGACGGTCGTCTCACGGACGAAGAGTTCGCCGCCATCAAGAAACACCCCGATATCGGCGTCCGCATTCTCGAACGAATCGGCGCATTTCAAGGCTATTTGGCGGCGGTTGGCTTACATCACGAAAACCACGATGGCACCGGTTACCCCCGCGGCCTGAGCGGAGAAGCAATTCCGCTCGATGCCCGCATTGTCCATGTCGCCGACGCCTATGACGCCATGACAAGCAATCGCCCTTATCGGCACCGCATGCCCGAAGAAAAAGTTCGCGGGATTCTACGCGAATGCGGCGGCACGCAGTTCGATCCCTCCGTCATCGCCGCGTTCTTTGCCTGCCCTATCGACAGCACCTCAGCCACGTTGGAGAAGTTACATGATGCGATTACGAAATCCGGTAATCTTACTGGGCCTGATCCTTTACAGTCGGACGACGCTCCGAGCACAAGAGGCGCAGTTCGGGTTTGAAATGCCGATGTCGTTCACGTTCGGCGTCAACGCAACGGACCGATACAAAAACACGATTCCAGAATGGTTAAAGACCATCGATACCCCGATCTCGGCCCCGCGTAATCCAGTCGGTTTCGGTGGGCGCGCGCTCCTCGCCCCCACCTTGAAACTCGGTCGACACTGGTACTTTCACGCCACGCTTCAGGCCAACGTTTCGCCCTTCTTTTACTACGAGGCCTATCATGTCAGAGGATCGGGTGCGCGTGCCCGGCTCTTACAAGGATTCGCCGCCTACTCCGCCGGGGGCGAACACCAAAGTGTGACCGTTAAGATCGGGAAGCTCCCCACCGTATTCGGACAGTTTTCAACGCGCTACAACGACCGCGATAACGCGCTTATTGACGCGCCAATGGCCTATGGCTCGTACCTACTGCTGCGACCGGATCAGATTCCTTGTTCGATCTTCGATCTGGAGCATCAACAGCGCGTTCATCCCAACGTCTCGGCTTACCACTGCAATAACGACGAGAGCTACACTTACGGCGTGCTGCCGGTGACGCCATATGGCGTCTTTGGTGCCGAAGTCGATCTAACGTGGCGTCGGCTGGATGCTCGCATCCAATTGGCCAACGGCTCTCCTTCCAATCCTCAGAAATTGAACTCCTCGAGTCAGGCGGCCCAGTGGGCGGCGGGCGCGGGCATCACCGTCCTCCCCCGGCTTCGGGTGGGCGCGTCAGGCTTTCGCGGCCCGTGGCTCCAGTCGTCGACTCAGTCGCAACTTGATCCCGGACTTCACTGGCGGCAGTTTACGGCCAGCGGCATTGGTCTTGACGCGCAATGGGCACGCTCGCGACTCTCGCTCGCCGGAGAATGGCAGCGCTTGCAGTACGAGTATCCAAACTTCCCATCGGGTCCGTCGGTGCAATATGGCTACGTCGAAGCGAAATGGACGCTCCATCCCCGCTGGTTCGCCGCCACCCGGGTTGGCTATCAACGCCACAGTAGCGTCGGTGACCGTGGTGTCCATGGCCATTCCCACTTTCTGCCCACCCGCTCCGCATACGAGTTCGCCGTCGGGTATCGCCCCCGAAAATCTCACCTTTTGAAAGCCGGATATCTATGGCTGCCGAGTACGCTCCGCTACGGGCCGCGGGACGACGTTTTCGGATTTCAATGGGTGGCCGATCTACCCACAGCCAGTTGGACTCGGTAGCCCCCCGTCAGAGTAGCGTTAACCAACAGCACGCCCCCCCGTCACAAACTTCACCGTCCTCGTTGGCGCCGGGAAACATACGGATCGCGACCTCCCTCGTCAGAAACCCGCCAGTCGGCTCTCGGCGTCTCCGAACTCCTTCAGCTTCACTCCCATGCGATCCATGATTCCCAGATACAGGCTGCAAAGCTTTCGATTTTCGTCGCCCGCCTCAAAATAGTCGAGCGCCCGACCGGTCTTTAGTTTGCCCCCCAATCCACCAATCGTGACCACCGGCACCTTCTTGTTGTCGTGCTTCGTTCCCGACCACATATTCGAAAGGAACAGCAGGCAGCTATTGTCCAGCACGGTGCTCTCCCCTTCCGGCATGGCGTCCAAGCGCTGCGCTAAATAGGCTAACTGGCTCACTTGGAAATGCACGATCTTTTGATAATCCTCCTCCGTATCGTAATGCGAGGCGCCGTGATGCTGCTTGCTCACACCGAGGAACGGATAGTACAGCGCCGACAGATCGCGGGCCAAGAGCAACGAAGCCACACGCGTCTTATCCGTCTGAAACCCCAGCGCGACGATATCGCACATCAGGCGAATGTGGTCGCGAATATCTTCCGGCAACCCATCCTGCGGGCGCTTCATCGTGAACAACTGGTGCCCCGCATCACGGGCCCGCACTTCGGCTTTGTCCTTGTCCGTGCGCATCCGTTCGATACTGCGTTCCACATCGCGCACGCTGGCCAAATATTCGTCCAGCTTCAGTTTGTCCGTGGAACTTACTTTACTGCTCAGCGCGACCGCATGTTCCTTCACCCGGTCCAGCACGCTCGTGTTCCGCAGTCTGCCGCCGTTCTCGAACAGGCTGTCGAAGGCGAGCGACGGATACATCTCGTTCGGTACCGGCGAATCGCTGTTCTGCCACGAAATATGCGAGCTATAGGCGTTCGAAAAGTTCGTTTCATGGAAGCCGGTCATGGCCCGCTCACACGCCAACACCATGCTGGGCTGCGGCGTCTCCTGGCCGATCTGGTTGGCCAAAACCTGGTCTATTGTAATGCCGCCTTGGATAATCGAACCCTTGCGGATCGGTACGCCGGACAGCAGGTTGCCGGTCATCGCCGGATGGATTCCTTGGCCCCTGGCCGCCTTGTTGAACAGGCCGTCAATGACGTTAATCTTCGCCTTCAGCGGTTCGAGCGGTGCCAGCGACTCGCTCAGTTCCAGCTCGGCACCCGCCCCTTTCGCCCACCATCGGCCAGGGCTGATCCCAGTGCCCATGAAGAGCACCGCAAAACGTTGGGGCTGCACGGGGGGCGTGGCCGCGGAAGCTGAAAAGACGCCGAAACCCGACAGTGACTCCAGCCAGGGCAAGGCCATCGTCACGCCGGCCCCACGCAGAAAGGTCTTACGCGATAGAGCTCGCTTCCGGTCTGGACGCGGTCCGTGCTGCGGATTCGTCATACTTCACCTCTCCTTCGCCGTCAGTGGTTCGCGGCCGCGCTTGTTGAGAAATTGGCGGCTCGTTACAATGCGTTCAATCA
>JANODS010000647.1:0-1721 GCA_031412835.1 Acidobacteriota bacterium
ATTGAACAATATACAGCTTATGAACAAAGCTGCCCCCGAACGGGGACCTCGCCGATCTGCCCGGCCGCTTCGGCCTCCGGCTTCCCTGCCATCGCGGCTCACCGTTCTGCTATTCTGGTGGCGTTGTAGTCACACACCGAGGGGGTGAATTTTTTTTGGCTGAAGTATTAGTCCAAGACGGCGAAACGCTCGAAAACGCGCTACGTCGCTTCAAACGCAAGGTACAACAGGAAGATATCATCAAGGAGATCAAACGTCACTCCTTCTACCTGAAACCGGGCGAAAAGCGTCGCACGAAAGAAGCGTTGGCCCGCAAACGAAACCGCAAAAAGCGGAACAAAGATGTCGAGTAACCTCCTCGGCAAAACAGTAGGGTGCCTAGCAATAGGCACCCTATTTGCGTTTAGCCTCGCGGAACTAGGCAACGCCCAGCCCGCCTTCGATCTCGTCATCGCCAACGGCCGCGCGATGGACCCCGAAACCAAACTCGATGCCACCCGTTACATCGGCATCCGCAACGGCCGCATCACCGCCATCAGTGCAACCCCGCTCCAAGGCCGCAAGACCATCGACGCCAAAGGCCTCGTCGTCACCTCCGGCTTCATTGACCTTCACTCCCACGGCCAGTCCGACGAAAACTACCGTTACAAAGCCCGCGACGGCGTCACCACCGCCCTCGAGATGGAAGTCGGCGTCAGCCCCATGAAACCCTGGATCGCCGAGCGCCAAGGCAAAGCCCTCATCCACTTCGGTGCCTCCGTCGGCCACATTCCCACCCGCATGGCCGCCGTCGGAGACAACTCCGACTGGCTCCCCCGCGGCCCCGCCGCCACCCGCGCGGCTACCCAGGCCGAGCAGGAAAAGACCCTCGCCCTGATCCGCCAAGGCCTCCGCGATGGCGGGCTCGGCGTCGGCATGGGCATCGCCTATACCCCCTTCGCCAGCCGCTCCGAAATCCTCGACGTGTTCAAGCTCTCCGCCGCCGCCAAGGTCCCCATCTTCGTGCACCTCCGCAGCGGAGGCCGCCGCGACCCCGGCGTCGTCGACTCCCTCCAGGAAGTCATCGCCGATGCCGCCGCCACCGGCTCCGCCCTTCACGTCGTCCATATCAATTCCAGCTCTGGCCGCGCCTGGCTCGAAGCCATCGACATGCTCCGCGGCGCCCGCGCCCGTGGCATCGACGTGACCACCGAAGCCTACCCCTACGTCGCCGGCATGACCCGCCTCGATTCCGCCATCTTCAACCCCGGCTGGCGCGAGACCCTCGACTCCGACTTCAAAGACCTCATGTGGGTCGATACCGGC
This sequence comes from Acidobacteriota bacterium, assembly GCA_031412835.1. GTDB lineage: Bacteria > Acidobacteriota > Terriglobia > Bryobacterales > Bryobacteraceae. Next base: position 1,306 of record JANODS010000647.1, read on the forward strand.
GAGCGCCTCAACGAGAAGACCTTCGAAGAGCGCCGTAAGCAAGGCGGAACCGTCATCACCTTCACCATGCGCGAACAGGACGTCGACCAAGCCATCGCCGCTCCCGACGTTATGATCGCCTCCGATGGCTGGATCACCGAAGGCAAAGGCCACCCTCGCGCCGCCGGCACCTACGCCCGCGTCCTGGGCGTCTACGTCCGCGAGCGCAAGGTCCTCTCGCTCATGGACGCGCTCGCCAAAATCAGCTATCTCCCCGCCAAGCGCCTGCAATCCTTCGCCCCTGCGATGAAACGCAAGGGCCGCCTTCAAGTCGGGGCCGACGCTGACATCGCCATCTTCGATCCCAACACCGTCATCGACCGGTCTACCTACCAGAACCCGGGGCAGTACTCCACCGGCATCAAGCACGTCCTCGT
>JANODS010000648.1:0-2946 GCA_031412835.1 Acidobacteriota bacterium
CCCCAAGGCGGCCTCCTCGTCGCCGAAGCCGGGGCCCAACGGATCCGCCGCATCCTCCGCGGCATGATCAGCGTCTACGCCCCCGCCGCCGCCATCCGCATCCCCCTGTATTCCCCTACCGGAGTAGCCGTCGATTCCTTCGGCAATCTTTTCATCGCTGACGACCGCAAAGACGCCGCCCTCAAGCGCTCCAGCCAAGGCGAAATCGTTACCCTCCCCGCGGGCGGCAAAGCCGTCACCGTCGACAACCGTGGCAACGCCTTCTACGCCAATGGCACCGTCGTCTATCGCATCGGACTCAACAACCTCGCCACCGTCATCGCCGGGTCCACCGCCGGAGCGTTCTCTGGAGATGCCGGCCCCGCCGACGCCGCCCGCCTCAACGCCCCCGCCGCCGTCGCCTACGACCCCAACGGAACTCTCTTCATCGCCGACGAGCGGAACCATCGCATCCGCCGCGTCTCCCTCGACGGCACCATCTCCACCATCGCCGGCACCGGCACTCCCGGCTTCTCCGGCGATGGTGGACCCGCCTCCCAAGCTAGGCTCAATGGTCCCCGCGGCCTCACCGTCGACCGCTCCGGCAACCTCCTCATCGCCGATACCGCCAACCACGTCATCCGTCGCATCGCCCCCAACGGCGTCATCAGCACCGTCGCCGGCAATAACTTCAACGGCTTCCGCGGCGACGGCAGCCCCGCGCCAACGGCCATGCTCGACACCCCTACCGCCGTCGCCGCCGACCCCAACTCCAACGACTACTTCATCGCCGACTCCCGCAACCATCGCATCCGCCGCGTCTCCGCCACCGGCCTCATCACCACTTACGCCGGCACACCCACCGGAGCTGGCTTCGCCGGCGACGGCAACATCGCCGTCTTCGCCCAACTCAACCAACCCTCCGCCCTCGCCTTCGATCGCTCCGGCCAACTCTACATCGCTGACTCCGGCAACAATCGCATCCGCCGCATCGACCTCACCGGCACCATCACCTCCCTCGGTGACTCGAACCTCTCCAACCCCCGTGGACTCGCCGTCCAAGCCGATGGCGGCATCCTCGTCGCCGATACTGGCAACCACCGCATCCGTCGCATCGACCCCAACGGCAACATCTCGACCATCGCCGGCTCCGGCCTCCCCGGCTTCGGAGGCGACGGCGGACCCGCCAGCGACGCCCGCCTCAACTTCCCCACCGGCCTCGCCCTCGACGCCGCCGGCAATCTCTTAGTCGCCGACTCCGCCAACAACCGCATTCGCCGCTTAATCGCCGATACCGCCATCATCGCTCCGCCCTCCATCGAAGCCCCTCAACTCAAAATCGTCCACGTCGCGACGAACAAGGAAACCATCCTCGCCCCCGGCATGTTGGCCACGCTTTACGGCGTCAACCTCGGCCCCGAACAACCCGCCCTGGGCGTCGTCCGCAATGGCCGCCTCGATACCCGCCTCGGCGAACTCGAAGTCACCGTCAACGGCATCGCCGCGCCCCTGCTCTACGTTTCAAACTCCCAGATCAATTTCCAAGTCCCCTATCGCACCGGTTCCAGCGGCCGCGCAGCCGTCGAAGTCCGCTATCGAAATACGCTCCGCGCCAGCCAAACGTCCGCCCTCACCGAAGCGGTCCCCGGTCTCTTTTCTCTCGGCGCGGTCCATCCCGACGCCTCAACAAATAGCGAAACGAACCCAGCCCCGCGCGGCGAAATTCTCGTTCTCTATGCCACCGGCATCGGCCGCCTCACCCCCGAACCCCTCGACGGTCAAATCACCTTTGATGCCCCCTTCCCTACCCCCGCCCTCCCCGTCGAACTCGTGATCGGCGGCACCCCCGCCCCCATCGTCTGGATCGGTGCCGCCCCTGGCTTCCCCGGCATCGTCCAAATCAACTTCCGTTCTCCCTCCGGCTTCGTTCCCTCCGGGGCCTATCCCGTCCAACTGCGCGTCGGCCAAGCGACCACCGAAGCCAGCACGCCGTTCTATTTGCGCTAACCTCAGGAGCAGTATGCTCCGCCGCGCTTTCCTCGCCGCCCTCCCCCTAGCCGCCCAATCAAACAGCCCCCTTCGCGTCGAACCCGCCGCGCCCTTCCCGGGCTCCCCCATTCTCTTTTCCCTCCCCGCCGGACCCGTCACCGCCACTTGGCTAACCCGCCCTCTGACTTTCTCCCTCGATCCCGCCAGCCAACGTTGGCTCGCCCTCGCTGCTGTCGGCCTGGACGTGAAACCCGGCCCCCAAACCCTAACCCTTTCTACCGGCGAAGCCCACCCCGTCCGCATCGCCCCCCACGCCTACGCCACCGCTAAACTCACCGTCCCGCCCCAGTTTGTTACCCCGCCTCCCAAGGTCAGCAAGCGCATCGCCGCCGAAGCCGCCATCAAAAAAGCGGTCTTCGCCACCCGCTCCCTCCGCCGTTGGAAGGGCCCTTTCGTGCCTCCAACCGATACCCCCCAAACCTCGCCATTTGGAACCCGCCGCACCTACAACGGCCAGACCCGTTCCACCCATCAAGGCCTCGATTTCCGCGCCACCACCGGCACCCCCATCGTCGCGACGCACTCGGGCCAAGTCCTCATCGCCCAGGACATGTACTACGAAGGCGGCTTCGTAGTCCTCGATCACGGCGAAGGTCTCTTCTCGCTCTACATGCACCTCTCAGCCTTCGACGTGAAGGAAGGCGAGACAGTCATGCAAGGCCAACCTCTAGCCCGCAGCGGCAGCAGCGGTCGCGTCACCGGCCCCCATCTCCACTTCGGCGTACAGTGGCAGGGCCTCTACATGGAACCGGCAACCCTCTTGCGCCTCCGCTTCCCCGTGTGACGAATTCAACCTCCACTCCCATCGGTCTCCTCGGCCTCGGCCTCGCCGGCTCAGCCCTCTCCGCCCGTCTCCTCGCGGCCGGGTACACGGTCTACGGCGTCTCCATCCTGAATCCCGAAGCCGAAGAAGTGCGC
>JANODS010000649.1:0-4369 GCA_031412835.1 Acidobacteriota bacterium
GAAGTCGCGGCGTCCAATGCCCGACGCCTCATAGCAGTGTACTTCAGCGATTGTGGTGGAACCATTCTCGAAGCGTACGGTGGCGATCCCTTTTCGCTTTCGCCATCGTCCCTCTCCGTAAAGCCTTTTCAGTCTGGCCAAGTCTCGGATGCTGTTCCCGATCGCGAATGTCTCGACTTCTTTGATTGGCCCAATCACTTGAAAAAGCAACAGGCAGCCCGTCCTTAACTAAGCTGGTCTTCGCGCCCCGTCTCAGTTCTTGCTCTCGTTCCGATCCGTCCCCCCATAATACCCCTTGTAACTCTTGTAGTATCCGCCCGCGTACCCGTAGTAACCACCCGGACTCATCTTCGGGTTCCAATCGTTCAGAATCGTCCCCATAATCTTCGTCCCGTCCTGCTGCAACTGGTTCCGCATCGCCTTCGCCGCGTCCCGCGTCGTCTTCCCCGCCCGCAACACCAGAATCACGCCCCCCGCCATCCGACCCAATATGCGCGCATCCGGAATCTGCAACATCGGCGGCGTATCAATCAACACCACGTCAAACTGGCCCTTCAACGCATCCAGCAACTGCGCCATCGTCGCCCCATAGAGCAAATTCGTCGCACTCGCCACGCCCGGACCCGCCGGCAACAGCCATACCCCCGGCACCTGCGTCACCTGAATAAAGCTCGCCAAATCCCGCTCTTCGAGCGGCAGCGGATCCAGCAACAAAGTCGTCAATCCCCGGTCGTTCGAAGCCCCAAAAATCTGGTGCTGCCGCGGTTTCCGCGTATCCGCATCAATCAGTAACACCCGCTGGTTAATCTCCGCCAGCGCCGTCGCCATGTTACTAACCACGGTGCTCTTCCCTTCGCCCGGACCCGCTGACGTGTAAACCAGCGCCTTCGGCCGCTCCACCCCGTTCTGCCCCGCAAACAGGATCGATGTCAAAGTCGCCCGAAAGCTCTCCGCCATCATGCTCGGCTTCTTCTGGTGCACCACCAGTTCCACACGTTCCGCCAACTCCACGTCGGAGCCCACCGTCAGCAGCTTCTCATTATGGATCGCGGCCTTAATCTTCTTCGCCGTCTTCCCGCTGCCCATCACCTTATCGCTCGGAATCACGCCCAGCTCCGGCAAGTTCAGATAGAACTGCGCATCGCCCGGATCCCGCAACGTCTTGTTCGCCTTGTCCGTCGTCACCACAAAGCCCACGCCCGCAAAGACGCCCGCCAGCAACCCCAACGCCGCGTTCAACGGCAACACCGGCCGGCTCGGCCGCTTCGGCGGTTTCGCCGGGTCCACAATCCGAACGTTGCTCGCCCGAATCGCCCCCGCGATGCTCGCCTCTTTCACGCGCCCCAACATCGATTCGTAAAGCGCCCGGTTGCTATCCACTTCCCTTCTAAAAATCCCGTACTGAATGCCCTTCTCGCCTTCGTCCCGCACCAGTTTCGTCTGCCCGTTGTAGTCCGCCGCCAGCAACTTCTCGCGTCGCGCCGCCTCGTCGAACTCGTTCTTGATCCGCTTCAGAATCGCCGCCCGCTCCCGTTGGTAAGCCGCCTCGATCGTCGCCAGTTGCGGCTCCAACTTCAGCACCTTGGGGTAGTTCGCCGTGAAGGTCGCCTTCAGCTCCGCCAACTGCCGCCGCAGGTCCGTCAAGTTCGTCGAATAGGCCCGCAGCGTCGTGTCGTTCAACACGTCCGGCAGCGTCTCCGGGCTCGCCGTCTCCGCCATCTCCCATCGGCTCTGCTTGCTGATCCGCTCCGCCGTCGCCGCCGAAAGCCCGGTCTGCAACTGCTTCAGCTTCTCTTCGCTAACCGACGTCTTCTCCTGCGTAAACAGCAGCCCGCTGCTCCGCGCATAAGCCTGCAAGCTCTCTTCGCTCTTCTCGAGCTTAATCTTCATCTCGTCCAACTGCCGACTCAGCCATTCGCCCGTCTTCTGCGTCTGCTGCCAGCGAGCTTCCATGTTCTGCTCGATGAACTCCGTCGTCAGCGTGTTCGCGTAGTCGCTCGCCAACTGCCGATCCGTGCTTTCCACCAGCACTTCCACGATACGAGTCTGTCCCGCCGCCCTTACTTTCAGGTTGCTCTTCGCCATGCTCAACGCTTGCGCATGGGCGTCGCCCGCCTCTTCTTCCGGCAAATTCAGAGCCCGCCGCCAGGCGCTCACCCGGTCACCTTCCTGCTCGATCTGCCCGGCCTTCACTACCTTCAGCTTATCCGTCACCCGCTCCAGCAAGCTGTCGCTCTGCAGAATCTTGATCTGCGTCTGGATGTCGGTCATCACGTTCATCCCGGCCACGTTGCCGAACTGCTGCACGTTCTTCATGTTCAGGAAGTTGTCGTTCACGTCCTGCACTTCAATCAACGCCTTCGCTTGATACACCGGCGTCATCGGCAACGTGATCAGCACGGCCAGCAACAGCCCCAGCACGCTGATCAAAATCACGGTCCCTTTCCGGCGCTGCAACACGCGCCAGTATTCGACGAGTCCAGGCCCTTCGTCCTCGGCCTGTCCCGCCTCCTGCTGCGTCGGGCCATAGCCGGGCGGAACCATATATCCGCGGTACTGTACCCCCGGTTGCAGGTCCACCACCTGCGGCATCTTGTGTTGTGGCTGTTCCATCGTCTATCGCCTAAAGATCAAGAGTCCGGAAGTAATGCCGATGGCCGCTTCCGCTGTTCGCGCCAATACCTTCTTGCTCGTGCTCGACGGCACAAACAAAATGTCCTCGCTCCGCATCGAAACGTCCGGAGCCTTCCCTTTCAAGATTGCGTTCAGGTCCACCAGAATCTCTTCCCGGTCGCTCGTCCCGTTGCGCCGCAGAATCTTGCACTGCTTGTCCGCCGGCTGCGGCCCAAATCCTTCCGCCATGCTCAGCGCCTGCAAAACGGTCACGTTCTCCCGCTCGGCCAACGTAAACCCGCCGGACCGTTTCACCGTCCCGACCACATAGATCAACTCCGCCTTCGGCACCGTGATCACGTCGAACGGCTGAATCAGCACGTTCTCTTCCGGGCTCGTCGCGTTCATGATTCCCTTCACGCTCACTTCCGCCACGCTGTATTCGCCCGAAGTATCTTCTTTAGCCGACTTCAGCGGAATCGCCCCGTACTGCTTCTTCCGGACAATCTTGATCGTGTACCCCGATTCCGGCTTCAACCCACCCGCCAGCGAGATCACTTCCAGCAGCGTCTTCCGCCCCTGCAACTGATGAACCCCCGGCGTCCCGACTTGCCCTAGGATTGAAATAGGCTGGCTCCGAAACTCGGTCACCAAAACCGTCACCTGCGGAGCCTTCACAAACTGTTGCAGCTTCTCCACCAGCGCCGCCTCAAACTGCTCGACGTTCAAACCGCCCGCCTTCAACCGTCCAATCAGCGGCAGGTTCACAAACCCGCGCATGTCGATCCGATACGGTTTATCCGCCGCGGCCGCCGTCCCGCCCGCCCCGAACTCGTCCAAATCCGAAACCCGAATCACCATCTGGTCTTCCGGCCCCAAAACATAAACCGGCGTCTGGGCCATTGCGGCAATCACCCAAAACGCCAGGAGAAATCTCACGCCCGCACCATCTGACTGAGCTTCGCCACTTCCTCGCGCAACGCCACCAGCCGGGCGTCCATCTCAATCACTTTCCCTTCCAAATGACTTGCCGGACTCATCAAGCCGAACATCGCGTCCCGCGCCAAATCGGAGACGCTGCGCGCCCCCCTGCTCTGGCATAGGCGCAGCAGTTGCGTGTACTCTTCGTCCAGCAACCGGATACTCACGATCTTCGTTCGGCGTTTAATTATCGGCATGGCTCAATCATGTCTCGGTCCACCTCCACGGCTACGGCCCGCTGGAGGAGCTCAATGTTAACTACTACGCGATCCCGCCCACCGCCGGATTGCAAAATTCCAACTAAACCTTCCCAAGCCCCTTGGCGGATCATCACCCGCTGCCCGTCTTTCAAGTACGGCCAAGGCATCGCGGACCCGCCTTCCACCAGCCGACGCATCGCGTCCATCTCGTGAGGCTCCACCGCGCCGACCACTTGCAGAACTCCCGGCGAACTGATCACCGGCAAAAATCGCGCTTCCGGCACCTGGCAGAAAACGTAGCCCGTGAACAGCGGCTCTTCAATCACCTTCACCCGATCCGTCCACCGCCGTTTCGTTTCGTACGTGGGCAAGAAACACTCGATCCCGCGCACCGAAATATTCGCGGCCGAGCTTTTCTCGCCCCGGCTCTTCACACGCACCGCATACCAATCTTGCGAAATCATGACAGGCTTCGCCCCTTCCAGTCCCAACACAACGGTTGAACTCGGTAAACTGTTATTCATCTAGTTCTACCCTCTCGTATGCCAGCTGTCAATCAAAAACCTGAATTGACA
>JANODS010000650.1:0-3451 GCA_031412835.1 Acidobacteriota bacterium
CGTAGACATCGCAGCGCGGCGTCACTGGATCGCCCCGCAATTGTTCGGGGCTGGCGTAGCTGGGCGTAAGCTGTTGGGTTCTGATCAAGGTCGCGTCAATCAACTTCGCGGTTCCGAAATCGAGGACTTTCACGTGGCCAGTCGGCGTCACGATGAGATTGGATGGCTTCAGATCAAGGTGGACCACAAGATTCTCATGTGCCACCTGAATGGCTTCGGCAGCGGAGATGAAGAGCCGGACCCGAGCGGCCACGTCGAGGGCTTTCGCATCACAGTGCTGATCAATCGGAAGCCCCTCAACCAATTCCATGACGAGGTAGGAACGCCCGTCCTGGTCTTGGCCGCCGCCGATCACCCTTACGAGATGGGGATGGTTGAGACGTTTGAGGATCTCATACTCGCGCCGGAAACGGGCAAGGGGCTCGCCCTGATTGAGGTGGGCGTGGAGGAGCTTCACCGCGACAGGGGGCGCGTTCCCGCTTTCTGCATGCACCGCCGAATAGACCGATCCCGTGCCGCCTTCGCCGAGGAGGGCGAGGATGCGGTAGGGCCCGACCTTCGACGGAATGATGCGGCTGGGTTTGGGAAGTTGTTCCGACGTGGCTTGGCTTTCGGCGCGGGCGGCGAGAGCCAGGACAAGGGCTTCCTTGCGGATCTCGGCGGACGGCTCGCTGGAAACGAGCGCGTCCGGAGAGTAGTCGCCGCTCGTCTCAATTTTCTCGCACAACTCCTGTATGCGCGCCCAGCGCTGCTGTTGGGGTGACATGGATATATCTGATCATGGCGCGGCGCGGCAAAAAAATGCGTCACCTGGTGACGCGCTTCCTCAGTGCGCTTCGCCTTGTTGGGAGATCACGTTCTTAATCGTTCTCCAAGGAGTTGTCATGTTGTCTTCCCATCGATGCTTAATCGGCCTTGCCTCACTCACCCTTTGCCTGCCGGCTGGACTTCACGCGCAAGTCGGCTTCGGAACTTCCGCACAGGCTATCGCAGTCCAAAACAACGGGAGCTATTCCGGGATCAACCTGGTAAACGGTGTCCGGCAAGGTACGGATACGGGTAACCGGACAGGCGGCGGTTCGGCCGTTGCCACCTTCGGATCAGCAACGGTGGCCGCCGCGGCTTCCTCCGGACGTGCCGAGCTGGCGACTGGAATTTTCGGGACAACATCGAACAACGCTTCCTCTGTACCAGGGGCAGAGGCCACTGCGACCTCCCGTGCCGCGTTTAACGATACCTTGACGTTCACCAATAGTTCGAGTTCGTACCAATTTGTGACGTTTTCGGCAGTGGTCCCAGGCGTGGTCAGCGTGATTCGTCCTGGAAGTCTCTCGGCCGCAAACAGCACGTTCGTCAGTTTCCAATCCAACGACCCGCTCACCATGGTTTTAGAGAATGAAGTCATGGTTTTTGGTCAAGGCCAAAGCATTTACTATCGAATGAACGCTTCCGATAGTAACGGTGCCCGCGTATGGTTCGAGGATCAAAACGGAAGAAACAGTTTCAACAATATCCCCACGGGTGGATTGGGTGCCATCATGACCACCCAGATCGGCTTCCGTCCCGGCACGACAGTTTTGCAGGTTTCTGCCCTGTCCGACTTAGACTGCAGGTTTTCAACCACTTGCGACTATAGCAATACCAGAGTCCAGTTCAGCGCCTTGCCGACGGGCCTGAGCTACACTTCAGCGTCTGGCGCGTTCCGGATAACGCCCTCCAACACCGCGCCGACGGTGAACTCGGCGGCTCCGGCGTTCGGGCAAGGAACCAGTATGACGCGGACCTTCGTCTTCGCCGATGCGGACGGGACGAACGACTTGGGCGTTGTGAATCTATTGATCAACTCCGCCTTGGATGGCCGGAATGCCTGTTATTTGGCCTATGACAGCGTCAACAATGTCCTGGTGCTGCAGACCGATGCGGGCGACAATGCCACCGTTCTGGCTTTGCCTTCCACAGCTTCCTTGAGCAATTCGCAATGCTCCATTCCCGGATCGGCAATCACGGCGGTAAAGACGAGCAGTTCGTTGTCGCTGACAATGACGTTCAACTTCACGGCGTCGTTTACGGGGACCCGGGTGGTATTTGCCGCCGCGCGGGATCGGACCACCGGTAACTCGAACTGGCAGGCGATCGGGACGCAGACAGTAACCACTCCGGCAGCTAATCCGCAGCCCCTGAGCGCGACGCCGAGTTCGGGTCGGGCCACGGTGGGGGTGACGTTCCCGGTGACGGCAACGTACCGGGATGCGACCGCCTCGACGAATCTACAGCCGGTGCAGTTATTGATCAATCGAGATTTGGACGGCGCGAATGCGTGCTACTTCGGGTTTGACCATGTGGGCAATAACCTTTTTCTTGTGGGCGATAGCGGGACTTTGCAGCCCACGCCAATTCGGTTGAACGGCGCGCCGGGCGGAGCGGCCTCGATTGAGAACACCCAGTGCCGGGTGTTGTCGGCGGGTTCTACTTTCTTGGATTCGGGGAACACCTTGACGATGACGCTGCAGATCCAGTTTAAAGGGGGCTCCGTGGGGCGGCGGTTAATTTATGCCGGCGCGCAAACGACGGGCGGGGCGAACTCAGGCTGGTCGGTGCTGGGAAGCGTGACCGTGCAGTAGGAGGCTCGGGTCAGCTACACCGCGCGGGGCTCTACTTCACGAAGTTTGGAGTAGAGCCATGCGCGGGCGAGCCTTACTTTCCGGTCCACGGTGGAGGGGGAAGTGCCCATGATTTCGGCAGTTTCCTGTACGGTGCACCCCATCAGATAGCGCATCTCCAACATCTCCACTTGTGCCGGATCGAGCAACGCCAACTCGTCCAGAGCCCGGTCGAGGTCCGAAATCTCCTGCGGGGAGGAGTTCAGCCACGGGATTTCATCGGTCAGCGGGACGAATTGAATTTGTTGGCCTCGCTTTTCGGCATCGGCGATGCGGGCGTGGTCAATGAGAGCGTAGCGCATGAGGCGCGCGGAGAGGGCATAAAAATGGCGACGGTTTTCAAAGGTGAGCTTCCGTCGGGCCATTAACTTTAGGAACAACTCACCGACTAAGGCGGTTGGCTGGAGGGTGTGATCGGGTCGTTCCTTCCGGAAGAAGCTGTTGGCGAGGGCGTGTAGATCTGGATAGACGAGCGGAGCCAAACGGGTGAGGGCGGTACGGTCCCCTCCGGCCCATTCCGACAGGAGAGCTGTGATACTCGTGTCTTCCATCGCCACCCATTAGGGTATCATCGGCATGGGGTGGCTACCGGGACGGTGCATTTGAGGGAATAGAAAGTGCCGTTGGCGGCGGAGGGCGGTGAGGGGGGACTAGCCCGGATTTCTCACGAAGAAGTGGCAAAAGGCCTCGTTTCGTGGCATAACTGGTTTGTCTAGAACGAGTTGATTTCCAGAACGGAGAGGCCTTTGCTATGACAGAGTGTATCCAAGAACGCTTCGAGTTTGCAGCTC
>JANODS010000651.1:0-2265 GCA_031412835.1 Acidobacteriota bacterium
CCAACGCAAACCCTGCCATTTCCTTGCTTTCTTCCCGCGTTTTCAGGCCGAATCGGTCTTGGAGCAGCGCTTGTAACATCGGCCGGAGTACCTCGGGCGGCACGCGGTCCCCCAACCCCTCGCCCTTGGCGTTGATGTCGAACCGGTCGCTGTCAATCCATCCGGGCCCGGCTTGAATCTGGAACGGCCGGACGTTGTAAGCCTGGGAGATGAGCTCCCGCACGGTGATGCCGGTGGCGACGAAGCGCCCGCCGGGCATCATTCGGATCATGATTCGTTGATCGTTTGCCGCGTTCGGCTTGATCGACGCCACGTCGAACTTCATCTGAGCGATAGCGGCCGAGCCGGCCAGCAATAAGCATGTCAATGTTGAGATCTGCATTCCTCCCTAAATGTCGACCGGACCGCGATTTGTTCCAAAAAGTTTTTGTCCGGCCTCGGTCGAACCCAAACTTGTTACCATCGCCTCGTATGCGTCTCCTCCTCCTTTTCTGCACCGTCCCGCTGCTGGCGCAAGACCGCTCCTGGGTTGCCGAATCCAACCGTCACGCGCAAATCCTGCTCGGGGCACAAGCCAAACTCGCTCCCGAGTCGGCAGGCTCGCTGGGCCTTCCGGGCCTGGACGGCGAGATCCGCGACCTCTCGCCCGGCCTTACCGCCCGTGCTCGGAAAGTCCTTTCCGAAGCCAAGACGAAACTGGAAGAACGCCGCCGCGAAGCCTCCCACCCCTTGGTTCGCCAAGACCTCGACATCATGATTCTGGCCGCCACGGAGGCGCTGGAAGGCTTGGAACTCAACGAAAAATACGAAATTCCTTACTTCAATGCCAGCGGCGCAATCTTCGCCGGCATCCGCCAACTCCTCGATCCTCAGATCGCTCCCGAGCGCCGCCCCGCCGCCCTCGTGCGGCTTCGGAAATACGCCGGCCTCGAGCCCGGGTTCCAGCCCTTAACCGTCCACGCCGAACGCGAGACCCGCGCCAAACTCAAGCAACCCGGCCTGCTCGCCCCGCCCCGCGCCCAAATCGAACGCGACCTCGGCAACACCCAAACCCTCATTGAAGGTCTCGGCCAACTTCTCGAAAAATACAAGATCGAAGGCTACCGCGAACCCTACGAAGCGCTCAAAACTCAGCTCGCCGCCTATGAGAAATTTCTGCGGCAAGACGTTCTTCCAGCCTCTCGGACCGATTTCAAATTGCCCCGGGAACTCTACACGTTCAGCCTGAAACAGTACGGCGTCGATATCCCCGCCACCGAACTTACGGCCCGCGCGCGGATCGCGTTTCTTGATCTCCAAAAGCAGATGCGGGAGATCGCACCGAAGGTTGCCGCGGCCCGTGGTTGGAAGCAAACCGACTACCGCGCGGTCATTCGAGAGCTAAAGAAAGAGCAGTTCAACGGCGAGGATATTTTTGCCCATTACGTCGGTCGGATCAAAGATCTCGAGAAGATCGTCCGCACGCACGACTTGGTCACGCTCCCCGACCGGGAAGCGCGGATGCGGCTTGCCTCGGCTGCGGAGTCCGCCCAGCAACCTGCTCCCAACATGCGCCCTCCGCGACTGATCGGCAACACGGGCGAGGCCGGCGAGTTCGTCCTGCCGCTTAAGGTCCCGGCTTCCAATGGCAACGCGCAACAGTACGACGATTTCACTTTTGCCGCCGCTTCCTGGACGCTCACCGCCCACGAAGCCCGCCCCGGTCACGAAATGCAGTTCGCCACGATGGTCGAACGCGGCGTCTCCACCGCGCGGGCTGTTTTCGCATTTAATTCGGTCAATGTTGAAGGCTGGGGGCTTTATTCGGAGTGGCTCACGATGCCGTACTTCCCACTCGAAGGCCAGCTCATCTCGCTCCAGCATCGGCTGCTCCGCTCGGCCCGCGCCTATATCGACCCAGAACTCCACATGGGCAAAATGACCCCAGCCGAAGCGCGCCGCATTCTGCTCGAAGATGTTGTCGTTTCCGAAGCCATGGTGACGCAGGAAACCGAGCGTTATATGTTTCGTGCTCCAGCCCAAGCCACGTCGTACTTCTACGGCTATCTCAACCTGCTGGCTCTCCGCCAAGAGGTGGAAAAAGCGCTCGGCCCCAAGTTCCAGCCGCGCCCCTTCCACGACTTCATCTTGAGCCAAGGTCTACTGCCGCCCAAGCTGCTTCGTCAGGCTGTGCTGGCTGAATTTGTCCGGCCCACCCGCTAAAAGAAGAAGCGGCGTTTGGGCGTATTGAAACCGTCCCAGACCATCGCTGCGAACCGCCGTCGC